>JAFZFT010000167.1 GCA_017555765.1 Clostridia bacterium
GCTGTGAAAAGGGCGAGCCGTGGTGAGAATATACGGGAGAAATGTTGAGCCCACAGAAAGCAGATGAGATAATCAGGGGTGATTGCTTTTTTCATTCATTAAACCTCAAGGGTGGTATCAGCGAAACTGCTTTCGGACGGATAGCACACAAAAGCGTGCTTTTGCTTCCTTTTGTCACAACCGACAAAAGGAAGTGCCAAGCGGCATGAGCGTATCCACGGTAGTAGTATCATTGAAACAGTAAGATGAAAAAGCACACCATTCCTCCTTCCGCCCGCGTCCCACCGCGTGACTACTGACTACTGACTACCGGCCACGAAAAAAGGACTGCCTTCGCAGTCCTTTTTTCGCCTTACGGCAAAATCTTATTGGTCGTTATAATCTCCGCACCGAAAAGCACTACAACATCCTCAAATACAATGTTATCAACAGTCCATACGGCGAGCTTGACAGAATTCTCGCGTGCATAGCTGATAGCTGAAAAGCTCGGTGCAAGATATCCGAAGCAGTAGTTGAGCCCCGCATTATGCTCAATGCACCAATCAACATCCGCTTTCGTCGGATGAGTAGCAATAAACAGAATTTCTATATCCTTATCGAGCTCACGGCAGACCTCAAGACTTCCCGAGTCAAAAGAAATCAGTACGGCTCTGTCCTTAAGTCCATAGTTTTCAATAGTCTCAAGAAGAGCGGGGATTCTTTCATAGTCACACCATTTTATCTCTATAACGGGAATGATATCACTTTCCCTACATACCTCAAGAGCCTCTTCGAGAGTGGGCACCTTAAGGTCGGTATAGTTTTCCGCACCGTTTCCGCCGTCAAGTCTGAGTGCACGGATTTCTTCAAGAGTCATTTCGCTTACAACTCCCGAGCCGTCAGTCATTGCATCAACAGTTTCATCGTGGAGAAGAATCCACTCGCCGTCCTTGGTTGTCTGTATATCAATTTCGTATCCGTCATAGCCGTACTCAACTGCCATTTCGATGGCGGGAAGTGAGTTTTCGGGTGCAAGTGAGGATAAGCCTCTATGAGCCACCATCAGCGGCGGATTATCCTTCTTTGAGGATAATGACCACGAGTTATCAAGCGTTTCCATAAACATCGGCGGCACAACTATCAGTACTATTCCGACAAGCACAGCAAGAAGTACTGCAAGGAATATTTTCACAAACTTTAATATTTTCTTAGCCATAAACGGACCTCCTTAGCTTTATCGAAAAAAGTATATACCATTTGTGCCGCACAATCAAGTTATTTTCTGAAAACAATTCTGTAAGCCGCAGGATAATCTCTCATAAAATCGCTGAGAGTCACCCTCGACCTTGAGCCCGGGTCGTTTATAGTGAAGTACTCTGCCGAAAGAGTGTCCCCGCTACCTGAATAACCCGTAACCGTGACCCAATGCTGAGTGCCGTTTGCTTTTTTCGCACCGAAAACCACAGGCTTCCCCGATTCAAGTACGGAATAAACAACCTTGAGGTAATCACTGTCCGCATCGGCGACGGAATAATACGATGGCCAATAGAGAGAACCCGAGGAAGAGTAGCTGAGCCTTTTCGCCATCATATCAGGCGTTATCACCGTACCGCTATAGAAGGATTCTGTCATCGCAAGTGCCGTTGTCGTACAGCCTATTGATGCAATGTTATCCCCGTAAGAGCCGATGGGATAAGAACCCCAGCGGGAGTCCGTCTGCTTATAGGAGGGTACAGAAAGACTTATACTGCGGTACTTGTCCGCTGTGGGATTTTTCAGATACGCAGTTGAAGCGTAGCCGATTTTGTTTCCCGAATAAAGTATTCTGCTCCAGCGGTCATTGCCGTAAAGAATGACAACACTGTCCCCTTTCCCGAGTCGGTCAAGTACACTGTATGACGTACCCGCTCCGCTTCTTACGTTGAGGTGTCCGGAAGTAACCGCCACACTCATCTCATAGGTTTTATCGTACCTTTTTATATAATCCCCACTGCACCAGCCGTACCTTCCGTCGGCATATTCCACACGGTACCAGCCATCGCTTTCGCCCTTGAGAGTAAGCCACGATGAGTTTTCCGCCGAGGCTATAACCGTACCCGAGGGTGACGAGCGGATATTGAGCCTACCACCCCTTGTAACCACCTTACCCGCAGTATCAGCCGCTGAGCACATCACCGAAAGAGATGCCGCAAGCATACCGAGAGTTAAAATATAGAGAAGCTTTTTCATGCTTCACCTCCTGAACATTTTGACGCGTCGCAGAAATTATAACATAAAACCGCACATTTCTCCCGATGTAAATGTTTCCAGTATAATTTGTAAATGTTAAAAATTTACTTTTTCCCGTAAACTATTGAACATTTCATTTTTTTGTGGTAATCTTAAACAGTACAGATAAATTTTGCCGTTCATCGGCATCCCGAAAGGAAGAATATAATGATAACTCAGGTTGAAAACAAAATCAAAGAGCTCAAAGCTTTAAAGAGAAAAGAATATTATAAGCAGAAGGATGCTGACCTTCAGAACTGGGGCATCGCTAAGGACGGTAAGGGCAAGAAGGCTACTCCCATCGTTGTAAGTGACGACGAATACGAGGCTCTTATCAAGGCTTCAAACGGTGCAGGTAAGACAGGCAGAAACTCAGTTGCTATCATCCTCAACAAGGCTTCAGTAGCCGCAGTGGTTATCGGTGCACTCGTCGCAGTCTTCTCACTCATTTCAGGTGCAAACACCGCTTTTGTAGGCTCATCAATCGCAGGCTTCGGCTTTGCTCTTGTTTTCAAGGGTCTCAGCGAAGCAATCCGACTTCTTCAGCAGATTCTTGACGGCGGTAACACCGGCGTTCCCGAAGCAGCTCCCGAAGAAACAACAGCTCCCGCTCAGCCTATGCCCGCTCCCGCTTACATTGCTACTCCCAACGGCTTTATACCCGTTCAGCCGCCCGTTTATCAGACACCCTATCAGCAGCCCTACTATATGCCCGCAGGTCAGCCCGCTCCCGCTCAGCCCGTTGCTGCTCCCACAATCGTAACAGCTCCCGCTGAAGCACCCAAGGCAAATGACTACAGCTCAATGCCTGAATTCGACTTCAATCCTCAGGACGGCTTCTTCAAAAACAACTACGCTCCCAAGGAAACCTTCGGCGAAAACAGATAAAAATCAAACATAACCCTAAAACCGTTGTAAAGCTTTTACAGCGGTTTTTTTCTATCC
>JAFZFT010000025.1 GCA_017555765.1 Clostridia bacterium
GTAGGTGAAAACGATTATAAAGAAAAGACAATCTATATCGATGCTAAATGGAATCCTATAAAGGCGTCAATAATTAAAAATGCAGGTATCAACGATGATTTTGATACCTATGCAAAGCTCTACTATTAAAATAATCTTATAAATTATAATCGTCGGGGAAAAATCCTCGACGATTGATTTTATACAAGGTGTAATGAATATATATGTGTTTATTGTTTTATTGAAATTAGTGCATTGTATGTGATATAATAAATTAAAGTTGAAGGAATTATTTGAAACAAATTCAGTGGTGACTTTGTCGGCGATTTTACAGACGAGGTGCACTTGCTCGGGAGAAAAACGGAGGAGCTTTATGTATAACGATATTTTATATTATAACAAACCCGCAAAGCAATATATGGAGGCCTTACCTTTAGGTAACGGCTCGCTTGGTGCTATGTGTTATAGCTCTGTCGGTACCGATGTGATTTCACTTAATCACGATACCTTGTGGACGGGTCACCCTCGTACAATAAAGAAGGAGGGTGCTTATGAAGCATACCTTAAGGCTCAGAAGCTGGCTGTTGCAGGCAGATATGCCACGGCACAAAAGGAAATAGAAGGGAAGTTTCTGACCTGCTGGTCTCAGGCCTATATGCCGTTCGGCGACCTGAAAATTCATTTCGGGAGCGATAACTTCAATGATTATGAGCGTACTCTTGACTTATCTGAGGCTGTGCTGACCAACGCATATAAATCAGACGGAGTTAATTTCAAAAAGACTGCTTTTGTGTCGCATCCTGACGATGTAATGGTATACAGAATTGAGTCTGAAAACGGTAATGCTTTCTCTTTCAAAGCAGAACTCAGTTGTCCGCTGAAAAACGAAGCGTACACATCCAAAGGTTATTTAGTTGTTGACGGTGAATGCCCCGGAGACGCAGATACGCAGCATTCGTCTTATCCTTGCCACAGTCTTATCTATTCCGATAAAGACGAGGAAAGAGGTGTTTTATTCCGAGGCGCTTTGAAAATAGATACCGACGGCGAAATCATTGAAGATATATCAACCCTGAAAGTTGAAAATGCGACCTATGCAACTATATATTTCACTATAAAAACGAGCTTCAACGGCTTTGATAAGTACCCGGTCACTGAGGGGGAAGAGTACAAAAATATCTGCATTGAAACCTTAGATAAGGCCTATGCTGTTGGTTTTGAAGTGCTCAGAGAAAGACATGTTAAGGATTACAAGTCATATTATGACAGAGTTGCTTTTTCTCTTGATACAAATGACGGTGAGTTGATCCCGACCGACGAAAGAATAAAAGCTTTTCAGAAAAACAAAAACGATGATGATCTTTATGTTTTGCTGTTCAACTTTGGCAGATACCTGCTGATTTCATCTTCAAGGGTAGGTACTCAGGCTACTAATCTGCAGGGTATATGGAGCAACAGTATAAAGCCTTCGTGGAACTGTAACTACACCACAAACATCAACACACAGATGAACTATTGGCCTGTACTTCCTTGTAATATGCCTGAGCTTATGGCTCCCCTTACAGAACTTATAAAGACTTTATCCGTAACGGGCGAAGAGACTGCAAAGAATTTTTATAATGCCAACGGGTTCGTGGTACACCACAATTCTGACATATGGGGCTTCTCATATCCGGTTCAGGGGCGTGCTTGTTGGGGATATTGGCAGGGTGGTTCAGGATGGCTTTGCCGTAGCCTCTTTGAGATTTATGAGTACACACTTAACAGAGAATTTCTTGAAAGTACAGCTTTGCCTATTATGAAGAAAGCAGCAGAGTTTTATCTTGATGTTCTCACAGAAGACGAAAACGGTAATCTTATAATTTGTCCTGCAACATCACCTGAAAATAATTTCAAAATGGGATTCGGTTCATCAGCAACCTCCAAGAGTACAGCTATGATGAATAGTATCGTTCTTGATTTATTTATAGGATGCAAGAAGAGTTGTGAGATACTGTCAGTTAAAGATGACTTCTACGCAAAAATCTGCGACAGTATAGAAAAAATCAAGCCTTTATGTATCGGTAAAAACGGCGAACTTCTAGAATGGAATGAACAGTTGCCTGAAAAAGAGGTACACCACAGACATGTTTCACACCTTTATGCTCTGCATCCTGCTAATCTTATTACTTATGAGAAAGACAGAGAGCTTTTCGAAGCCTGCAAAAAGACTTTAGAAATCAGGGGCGACGATGGTACAGGTTGGAGCCTTGCCTGGAAAATAAATTTTTGGGCGAGACTCCGGGATGGTAACCATGCTTTGAAGCTTATTGATATGCTGCTGACACTTGTTGACTCCAAGCGTGAGATGCTTCGTGGCGGGGGTGTTTATCCTAATCTCCTTGATGCACATCCTCCGTTTCAGATTGACGGAAACTTCGGGGCTCTGAGCGGTATCTGTGAAATGCTTTTACAGTCTGACGGCGAAAATATTTATCTGCTTCCGGCTTTACCTGATAAATGGAAGAACGGCTCTGTCAGGGGACTTGCTGCAAAGGGGAATGTAACCGTAGACATTGAATGGAAAGACGGCAAGGTAACAAATTATAACCTCCACAACGAAGATAGTGTTTCACCTGTAAATGTGATTGTGAATCGCATATAGTCAAGAAAATTCAGCTTCTAAAACAATATCATAAAAAATCTTAATCAATAGAATTTCATATAACAAAAAGAAACCGAGGTGACCGAGATGGAAAACAAATTATCCAAATATCTGTTCTGTTACTTTGTCGGTAACAAGCCTGAAGAGGAGAGGGTACATTTTGCTGTTTCCGATGACGGATATAACTTTACAGCTCTTAAAAATAATGAACCTGTAATTATACAGACAAAAGGGCGGCTGTGTTGCCGTGATCCCTACATATTCCGTGATGAAGAGGGTCTATTTCATATAATTGCAACAGATATGCGCTCTAAAGACGGTTGGGCCAATAATAATTCTATGATTGTATGGGATAGTAAAGATTTGCTTAGTTGGGAGAATGAAAGAATTATTGATTTTTCAGCTTTTGATAACACTAAAAACGCTAACAGGGTCTGGGCCCCGCAGGTGATTTTCGATAAATTCAGAAATGAGTATCTGCTCTATTGGACTCACAAGAATGCAGATGATGACCTTGATACAATAATCTGGTACGCTTATACTAAGGATTTTACCACTCTCACAACAGAGCCGAAGGTGCTTTACAAACCTGAAAGCAATCTCTGCGCCATCGATGCTGATATTGCTTTTTACGGTGGTAAATATTATATGTACACTGCCGACGGGAAAAAGGATGCGGTATGTTATTGCACGGCTGACAGACCTGACGGGCCTTACTATGAGCCTGGTGATAATCAGGTAACCTTTGCTGATACAGCATTGGAAGGTCATTGTACATACAGATTACTTGGCACCGATAAGCTTATACTTATTGCTGATCAGTTTAAATCGGGCGGGTACTTTATGCAGGAAACTACTGATATGATTCATTTTAAAAAGGTAGAGCGCACTGAATATTCCCTTGACCATCTGAATCCAAGACACGGTTCAATGCTTCATATAACCGAAGATGAATATGATCGCTTAAAGAAACATTACGGTACAATATCGGAATAAAATACAGGAGGGGGAAACATGATTTTATCAGATAAATTTATATGTGCAGGTGAAAAGTATGCATCCTTTCGCAGAAAGGTACCCGCACCATGGTTCAGGAAAGATGTAAAATTAAAGGGTAATATCGCAAAAGCGGAAATCACTGTTTGCGGTCTCGGCTTTTATGAGCTTTTTATTGATGGTAAGCGAATTACAAGAAGCTATCTTGCACCCTACATCACAAATTCTGACGACGTGGTGTTTTACGATAGCTATGATATTACTGATTTACTCGTAAATGAAGACCACGAATTCCGCTTTCTTCTCGGAAACGGCATGCAGAATGCCTTCGGCGGCTTTATCTGGGATTTTCATAAGGCGGCATTCCGTTCTTCACCAAAGCTTGCCTTTGCAATAGAGCTCGAGTATTCTGATGGTGAAAAAGAGATAATCGAAGCGGATAAATATGTGCTTACCCGTCCTTCTAAAATAATCCGTGACGATTTAAGACTTGGTGAAATATATGATGCTACCTTTGACGAAGGTGAGTGGAGTTTTTCTTTTGAAACTGCATCACCGAAGGGCGAAAAAAAGCTTTCTCAAGTAAAGCCTATTGTAATACGTGACCGAATTTCTCCTATAAAAATATGGAAAGAAAAGAACGCATATATCTATGATTTCGGCATAAATACTGCCGGTGTGTGTCAACTTAAAATCAATGGCAGATACAAGCAGAAGGTTAAGCTTACCTTTGGCGAGCTTATCCGTGACGGTAAGTTTTTCTGGCACAATACAAGCTTCAAGGGCTCACACCATAAGTACGTTCAGCGTGATGTGTATATCTGCAAAGAGGGTGAAAATGTTTATACGCCCACCTTTACATATCACGGCTTCAGATATGTAAAGGTTGAAGGTATCACAAAAGATCAGGCAACAGAGAATCTGCTTACTTACCTTGTTATGAATACAGAGCTTGGAAATAAGGGTGAATTCAGCTGCGATGATGAAATAATCAATACACTTCACAGAATGACTCTTAACTCAACACTATCTAATTTTCACCATTTCCCCACGGACTGTCCTCAGCGTGAAAAGAACGGCTGGACTGCTGATGCAGCTCTTTCGATGCCTCATACACTCCTTTATTTTGATCCGACGGATAACTATAAGCAGTGGCTTGTAGAGATATGTAAGGCGCAGAATTCACTCGGTGCAATTCCCGGTATCGTACCTACAGGCGGTTGGGGCTTTGAGTGGGGGAACGGCCCTGCTTGGGATTCAGTACTTACAGAGCTTCCCTGGCAGGTGTGGCAGAAGAGAAATGATATTTCAGCTTTTGAGATATGCAAAGAGAATATTATTAAGTACCTTAAATATCTCGAAACACGTATGGATGAAAAGGGTCTTCTCGCTATAGGTCTTAATGACTGGCTTGCTCCTCACAGACCTACAAAGGCTCCGCTTATCCTCACAGACAGTATAGAGGCTTACGATATTTCAAATAAAGCCTGTCAGATGTTTGAAGCAATCTCCGAGACGGAAAACGCAGATTATTGCAGATGCTTTGCCGGTACCATAAGAAACAATATCAGAAAGCATCTTTTTGACAGTGAAGCTTGCACCTTTGCAGGCAACTGTCAGACCTCTCAGTCAATGGGTATTTACTACGGTATTATCAATCCTGACGAAAAAGAAAAGGCATTCTCCACACTTATGAGCTATGTCAGAGAAGCTGATTACCATATCGATACGGGAGTGCTCGGAGCAAGGGTTGTTTTTCACGTACTTGCTGAAAACGGTGAGATTGATACTGTTATCAGAATGCTCAAAAATCCTACAGTGCCCTCATATATGCAGTGGATTGATATGGGCGAAACAGGTCTTTGCGAAAGCTTTAACCCCAAGAGCGATACAGACTCTCATAATCATCACTTTTGGGGAAATATCAGTGCCTTGTTTATGGAACAGATATGCGGATTAAAGGTGTGTGCTGACAAGATTAAGATTGAGCCCTTCTTTCCGACGGATATTAACAAGGCGGAAGCGAGCTTCGACAGTGTTTTCGGTAAAATATCCGCATCCTGGAAGCGTGAAAACGGCAAGGTTATTTATAATTTATCCTATCCCGAAAGTGCAAAGGAGCATATTGAACTTAGCATAAATGGTGCTGATGCTATTGTTGTAAACGGCTGATATAAAGCTTATCGCCTTGCATTGTTAAGTTGTCAGGGTTGATACTGGGCTTTTATGTAATAGAATAAGAGTACTGTTTATGTTATAGTAAGCAAAAATATAAGCCTGAATTTGTGTTGACACTAAAAGGAGACTTTCTATGATAAGAATTATGTTTGTCTGCCACGGAAATATATGCCGTTCACCCATGGCAGAGTTTATATTCAAGGATTTAATCCGAAAGCAGGGAAGAGAAGGGGAGTTTGTTGTTTCATCATCTGCTACAAGCACCGAAGAAATATGGGGCGATATCGGAAATCCCGTATATCCTCCCGCTAAAGAAGAACTGAAAAAACACGGAATATCCTGCGAAGGAAAAAGAGCCGTACAGCTTAAGAAGAGCGACTATGATAAATACGATATTTTCGTCGCTATGGACAGTATGAATGTCCGCAACATTGGAAGAATTTTCGGCAAGGATCCCGACGGAAAGGTACATAAGCTTATGGATTATACCGACCGCCAAGGCGATGTTGCTGATCCTTGGTACTCGGGAAGATTTGATGTTGCTTACAGAGATATTTACGACGGCTGTGTGGCATTACTTAAGAGGTACGGGTGAGTATGTACAATAAAGTCTATGTTGAGATTACAAATATCTGTAATATGAACTGTTCCTTTTGCCATGGGCACAAAAGAGCCCCGAAACGGATGACTGCTGATGAATTTTCTGTCGTTCTCGATAAGCTTAAGGAACAGACGAGGTTTATTTACTACCATCTTATGGGTGAGCCTCTTACTCATCCGTTACTCCCTGATTTTATAAAAATGGCAGGGGAGCAAGGCTATAAATCTATAATAACAACTAACGGTACTCTTCTGAAAAAGCGTGGCGAAGAGCTTTTGTCGTCAGGAGTACATAAGGTGAACATATCCTTGCACAGCTTCGAAGAGGGTACTGAAGAAGACCATAGAAAATATGTTTGTGAGCTTTCCAAATTTGCTAAATGTGCCGTGGAAAAGGGAACGATCGTAGTTTTCCGACTATGGAATGAAGGCTTTGACGGTGGTAAAAATGAAGTTGCGCTCGACGTTCTGAGAGAGTGCATCGGCGGCGAGTGGAAGGAAAATACCCGCGGGATAAAAATCTGCGATAAGATTTATCTCGAGTGGGGAAAAAGATTCGAATGGCCCGACAGTGAAGCTGAAATCAGAGGCGACAAATATTTCTGTTACGGACTGAAGGATCAGTTCGGAATTCTCTCAGATGGTACTGTTGTACCGTGCTGCCTCGACAGTGACGGAGTTATTAAGCTCGGAAATATATTCGAAGAGGATATTGATACTATTCTTAATTCAAAAAGAGCCACCGATATTGTCGAAGGCTTCCGTTGCGGCAAAGCATCCGAGGATTTATGTAAAAGATGTGGCTATGCACAGAGATTTGTGTAAAAATAAAGACCTTATACAGCGATGTATAAGGTCTTTCGTTTATTAATCTTACCAGTTGTAGTTAACCTCGGCTCCGTCAATAAGCCATTTTTCAGGTGTTTTAGTACCATAAATATCAATCGGAGTAAATTCGTGCTGAGAGTTGAAGGTGCGGTAAGCTTTAGCAATATCGGCTTTCTGTTCATTGCTTATTTCGTCTGTACACGAAATGAACAGCGGGGTATTGCTGTATGAGAGAAGGTGAAGCCACTGTGCATTTTTCTCCCAGGGGATTTTATTTTTAAGTATACCTACGCAGTCAGCGTCGCACATATAAAATGCTTCGTTCTGTGCAAGACGGAAGGCAAGGGTATTTACACCCATAGTTTTTGTTCTGCCCCACTCAGTACCGCTTGTGTCATCACCTGTTCTGTACAAGTGTACGAGACCTGCAGAAAGGTGTGAGATTGTGTTACAGCCGATGATGAGCATATCTCCGCAGGCATCCTTGATAAGACGGTAGAAGTCGAGTACGATTTCAGCGTTTGTTTTTGTTTTATCATAGAAATGCCATCCGCTTATGTTGGTAATACCGTAGTTGAGGTCTCCGCCGAAGCTTCCGAAGAGGTCAGCGGTTGAGAAATCGTGCTTGATAAGCTCGTAACCCCAATTCTTTATTCTTTCTATATCCGCTCTGATATATTTCTGTACTTCGGGGTGGGTAGGATCAAGATATTGCTTGCTTCTGCCACGGTGGATTCGCATATCTTTCTTGAGTGCTCTGTCTTTGTTGTTGAGAAGACGTACCCATATACCGGGTCTTGCTCCGATTTCCTTTATTTCACGGGCAAGCTTTTCCATATCCTTGAATTTTCTGTTAGGGTACCAGGGTCCGCAGCATTTTTTAGGCTGCCAGCAGTCGTCGATAACCTGGAAGGGCTTGTTATCTATATCCTTTGCAAGTTCAACCTGAAGCTTTGCGTCGGATATTATCTGGTTGTAATTGCTTTTGCCGTAAGCATAGTACCAGTTGTTGCCACCGTATATTCTTTCCTTGGGGAGGAGCGGGTTATCGCACATCTTTTTGCAGAAATCCTTGAGGTTTTCAATAATGTCTGCTTTGCCGTATTTTTCGCAGATGAATGTAGCAAGAAGAAGCTTTCTTCCGCCAAGATGTACACCGCTACCGCCGTTTCTGCAATCTAAAACTGCATCAACTGAATTTGAAGTACACTTATAGCTGACAAAGGAGTTGCAGCCTGTTTTTACACCGAGGCATAAGGATTCCTTTTTGTCCGTTGCAATAAAGTACCAGGGCAAATGCTTGTCGTGCTCTGAAGGCTTTTTGAATTCAAGTGTACCGTAGCTTCTTTCCCAAGCGTCACCAAGAATAAGAACATCTTCACCGAAGTCGGCATCCCAATGAATATTAACAAATTCAGGCTTGTCCTTGTTTGCGGTTAAATATATCTCGA
The DNA here is from genome assembly GCA_017555765.1 of Clostridia bacterium. Classification (GTDB taxonomy): domain Bacteria; phylum Bacillota; class Clostridia; order Oscillospirales; family Acutalibacteraceae; genus UBA6857. The sequence continues at coordinate 8,677 of JAFZFT010000025.1, forward strand.
AACCGTTATCTGTAAGTATGGTTTCGGTTGTGGCGTCAGAGACAGAGCCTCCTTCGCAAGCAATTTTTATTTTAAAATTCTTAATATCAAGCTTCATATTCTTCCTCCGTTATATACTTATGTATAAATGATAACACTTAATTATTTGATTGTAAAGTCAACAATTTTCAAATTTTATTGATCGTACTGCTTGAACAGTCACAAAAAACATAGGTTAAGTTTTTACCACCCGACTGAACTGAATCGGGTGGTATTTTATGCTTTGGTATTATTTCTTATTCGGAGTCTGAGTGGATTGCGTTAAGCTCGTCAAGGCTGTTCTGCCTTCTTGCTTCAAGCTCTTTTACGATTTCCTTATGCTTTTTACCTGTAAGGTTATAGAAGAACATAGGGATTATTGAAAGCACTGAGAATGCAGCGGGTGCCAGAGCGAACATATAAAGCAAGCTACTCTTTGCTGAGGTGGGCATATCCTTAGGTCTGTCGGCATATGCAATATATCCAACATAAACAAGAATAAGATTTGAGATATAGGTGGTGCAGTTGCCGAGGATTCGAGAAAGTGTATTCTTGAGTGCACTGACGGTAGGTTCATTTCTTTCGCCGAATTTCCATTCGCCATAGTCATAAATTGACATCTGCATAAGTCCCGGTATCGTATTATAGAAGCCGGTTGTGAAGCCGTGAAGTGCATACCAGATAAGAACGCTTATGAATATATCCTGAGGCTCGTGGCTTTCATAGGGATATATCGAGAAGAACATCGCAAAATAGCATATAGCTGTACCGATCTTCATACCGATATAAAGTATCTTATCGTCAAAGAATTTTCTTAATACGGGAGCTACAAAAAGAGAAATACCTGTCGGTACGAAGCAGACTAGTGAAATAAAGGAAATCAGAGCGGCGTAATTACCTTCTGCGGCACCTTCAATATTATAATTATATGTAAATTCTATGAAGGTATCTCTGAAAAATGTTATCTGGAAGCTTTCAGTAGAGAAGCATGCTCTGAATGCATAGGTCATAAAGCCGTAGCCGAATCCGAAACCGTAGCCGAGAATTTCGGAAATCATACAAATCATAAGTGGTTTGTTCTTTATGATCGTTTTATAAATATCCCTGAGTTTGGGTACATATTCCTTGGGTGGTTCTGCGATTCGTTCCTTGGCGACAATGATATTCCATAAGGTAAAGGGTATGGCAGCGATAGTTACAACGGTATATCCGTAGAAATATCTTTCTGCCTCGGACAGGTTGGGAAGAAGGAATGCGAGGAAGGTTGCTATGTAAGCACCGCAAGCACCGACTGCTGTACCGATTATACTGTCAATAGCTGCAAAAAAGCCTCTTTCCTTATTACTTGTTGTTCTTCTTGCATTGAGGGCGGTAAGTGCCGCGTTATAGAATGTGTTGAAGGCGTCGTTAAGGAAATAGAGAAGAACAAGATATGTAACCTTGAAGGTATCACTGACACCGGGGAAATAGTCTTTAAGCGGAAATGCCTGCATTATAACAACAAGATTGAAGGGAATAATCATGAGCATAATCCACGGCTTGAATCGACCCCACCTGCCGAAGGTCTTGCGGGTTTTGTCCATGAAGCTTGCAACGATAACGTCGTTTGCAATATCCCAGAAACCGAGGACAAATATGATTGCACTGTATATTTTGAAGGCCTCCTCACTGAGTCCGAGGAAGGATGATGCAACAAGACCGCCGAAATAACCCTGCATAGCTGAAGCTGCTCTTGAAACAGCAGTGCTTGAGCTGTAAGCTGCATATTCTCTGAGCGTTACCTTTTCATTAACGTCAGTTGCGAGTACGTTTTTGATCTTAACAGATCTTCCAAATTTCATATTTTTTCACCTCTAAGAGTTATTTATTATCAATTGTAGTTAACTGACAGATTATCATCGTCGGGTCCTTCGTTGCAAAGAAGGGGTTCGACAAACTCTGACAATGAATATCCGCAAAGAATTTTTTTGATATCAATGGGTAAGATAGATGTCAGTTTTTCTATTTTCTTCATAGCGCCCAATGTTATCTTATATTCAACACTGTCAGGGGAATATGAAGCATTACCGCGATAAAGATTCGCAACGAGATCGAATAAAAGAGCTACGAATTTTTTATCTTTTACATCGGTATAATCTTTTTCTGTCATGTTATGGTACTTTCGTGAAAACTTAGCAACCTTGCCGTAGGTTAATCCGTTGAGCTTTCTTCCGAGGAACATAACGATTTTCGGATGCTTCAGAATGAGCTCCTTAGGAAGAGAAACACCGCCTTCAGTTTCTGCAAAGGCTTTTACATCGTGCTCCATATTATAAGGAATGGTTTCTATGATACCGAGAAAACCTTTTCTGGTGTATTCGGCAAAGGATAGACCGCCGAGTTCGTCAAGCTCCATATCAATTGTCTTGATGTCAAAGATTTTCTTGTCAGTATCAATTGTGATTTTTCTCATTTTCGGCGGAAAACCGGGAAGTGACGAAGTCTGTACACTATAGATCTCATTTCCATTGTCACTTGTTATTTTTTTAATGCACTGAATATGTGTGTGACCGCTGAAAAAGAGTCTTACGCCAAGGTCAGCAAGGTCTTTGGCAAAAGCTTCACCGTTAAGGAAGGTGTTTCCCTTACCTACAATACTGTACGCGGGTGAGGGGGAAACTATAGGCCAATGTGTACCGCATATCACAGTGCCACCTTTTTGGCGGATTTCAGCAATATGCTTCTTTGCCCAATCCATAAGCTCATCTGAGAATTTCGGGTCGTTATATCCGTCTGCAGATGTCAGGTCATATCCAAAGGCTATATAATAGAGACCCGGTAATATTTCTGCTATGTAGGTAGTATCGTCACCGTCGAATTTGTCAAAGCCCTTGTCTCTGCCGAAGGGGTAATAGGTCGGGACAACATCCTCTCTGTTCATCGGTGTATCGGGCACCTTTTTACCGTTTTCGTCTATTGTATAAACATCGAAATAAGGGTAATCGTGTGTGTCTGTTACTACATAGGGATCTCCGCCCTTTGCGGTAAACTCACCGAGAAGCTCTCTTACCTCATTGTGGCTGTTTGCATCGCCATGGTTGGTAAGGTCTCCTGTAATGATTGCCGTGTTTGTATCAGGGTCGTTTTCTATGATTGAAAGAGCCTTTTTGAAGGCTTCCTCACTCTTAAGAATACATATCTGCGTACTCGGCTGAGGTAGCTTTGTATAATCGCATGCAAAATTCTTTTTACTGTAATAGTGCACATCGGTTATGTGATAAAATTTGTAAATCATTAGGAATTCCTGCCTTTTTTGATTTCTACATACAAATATACCATAGGATTTTTGAAAGTTCAATATTATTTTGTATGATTTTTACAATATTGTTGATTTTAAATGACGGATACTGTATAATAAATTTCAAAGGGGGAATGATAATGAATTTTTCTGAAGTTATATCAAAGGTAAAAGGTGTTCCCGGTTATGTGAAAAGCCATTGGAATACTCCGGGCGAAGGTGAGTATCTGACTCTTAAAGAGATGGCTGCCTACACCTTATCGCAATCAGGTACATATATCTTTATTCAGGCATCCAACCTTATGAGCTTTACCGCAGCATTTTTCTGCGGTGCTATAATGGAAATCCCTGCAATGGATTTTTATTTTATAAACCTTGTTACTCAGATTATAGGTTACCTTCTTTTGTTTACCAACCCCGTCGGTATGCTTATATATGAAAACCACGGACGATTAAATAAGGGAATGAAGAGGTTTGCCCACGCAACCTATGCGGGTCAGATTGTCGTTGGTGCGTTATGTTATTTTGTACCGGTCAATGCTTTTGAGGGCATTCTTATAGGTTTGCCGCAGATTGCAGGTAACATATTGGTGATTAACGGTATAACCGGATACATTACATGGATTATAAGACGTCTTTTCAGCGCAAAGTACGGAAGAGTAAAGCCTTTCATTATTATCTGCGCTATTCCTTCGGCGATTCTTATATCAATAATTCCTTATCTTCCTCTCAGGGGTCCTGATGTTCCCTATGTAACAAAGCTTGTTATTCTTCATTTCGCATTCACTTTGATGAATTACTTCTATAACAACTTTATCAATGTTAACGGACTCATTCAGTACATGACTCCGAATACCCATGAAAGACAGAAGCTTTATTCCATAGTACCTATCATAACAGGTCTTCCTTCGTCTATTATACAGATGGTTCTTCCTATGCTTATAATAGGTACCGGCGGATATACAGGTGTTCAGACATATAGAGTTTTTGTACCGATATTTGCAATCAGCGGTGCACTTTTATCACTTACCGCTCTTTTCTGTAAGGAACGTACTATTGAAGAGGATATTGAAACAAGAAAGAAAGTTACCTTCTTAAAGGGTGCAAAAAACGCGCTTAAGAATAAGTATCTCTGGATTATCAATGTTTCCAATGTTGTAGGACAGTGGCAGTGGATGATAAATTCACTTTTACAGTGGTGGTTCGTATATTCGCTCAGAGAGCAGGCTATATACGGTATTGCGGTTAACCTTGTAGTTATCGGTATGACACCGGGTAATCTTGCTTGTGTGTGGCTTGTAAAGAAGTTTGAGAAAAAGAATATTCTCATTGCATCAAGATTTGTTTCCGTTATCTTTGTTCTCGGTATGCTTGTAGCTATCAACACAGGTAATATCTGGATTTACTTTATTTGTCTTTTCCTCAGAAACACCATTCAGCCTGTTGATTCAGGTGTTACACAAGGTCTCGGTGCTGACGTACAGATTTATCATCAGTGGAAGTACGGTGAGCGTTGTGACTCAGTTTCGGGCGTATTCACCTGGCTTACCAATCCGCTCAATCTTGCGCTCGGATACGTTGCTCCCTGGCTTCTTGAAAGAGTCGGATACACATCTGACTGGGACGTATTCTTTGATACTGAAATCTGCAGTAAGGTTTTCAGCATACACGTATGGCTGAATGTTGTAAGCCTTGTGCTTTGTACAATACCCTTCTTCTTCTATGACCTTACAAAAGAGAAGCACGACTTATGTGTAAAAGAGCTGCAGGAAAGACTTGAAGCGGCTCAATCCGATAGTACAGAACAGGAGGCGGTATAATGAAAAGATTTATAGCAGTTACACTTTTTGCTGTTCTCGTTTGTTTCTGCTTTGTTTCCTGCGGAGGTAATATAAACCTTAGTCTTATTACGGGTAGCGAGGAAATTACCTACGAAATAGAAAACGGTGAGGCTACAGTAACGAAGGTACCGAATAAAACTACTGTAACAAAGATCGCCATTCCTGATGAATATGAGGGTGTACCCGTTACAAAAATCGCAGATTTTGCCGCGGTTAACCTTGAATATGTAACTGAAATTACTATCGGCAAAAACGTCAGAGAAATTTCAGATTGGGCATTCGGCAACAGTAAAAGAATAGAAAAATATATTGTTGATGCAGAAAATCCCTATATCAGCGATGTTGACGGTGTTCTTTACACAGAGGATATGAAAACTCTTCTTTTCTATCCTCCCGCCCGCGGAGCTGAAGCAGAGAAAGAAGCCGACGGTACTGTTAAAAAGGATGAGAGCGGAAATACCGTAAGAACTATTACTTATGCTATTCCCGAGGGCGTTGAGACAGTTCGTTCAAAAGCTTTTTATAAGTGCTATGATATGAAACATATAACACTTCCGTCAACACTTAAGTACATCGAAGAAAAAGCGTTTTTCTCCTGCAATCTTCAGGAAATTATTCTGCCCGACGGACTTGAGACAATCGGCAAGGATGCTTTTTCCTTCAACTCGTCGGTTACGGAAATTACAATTCCTGCAAGTGTTATAAGAATTGATGAGTTTGCTTTTTATACCTGTACTTCAATGCTGAAGCTTACAATGCTCTGCAACGAAAATGAGGTTACCCTCGGCGAAAGATGGTATCCTACAAACAACGGACAGAAGCTTAATCCCGAGCCTGAGATTATCTGGCCGTAATAATTATAAGGAGAATTTTATATGGCAACCTTTTTTAAAAGAGTTATCGGATTTTTCACCGCACTTCTGACGGTTATTTTCGGCTTTTTCGGCTACGATGACGGCATCTGTGCAGAAAAGGCTGAGAATTTCAAGGTCACAACATACATAAGAGGCGACGCTATTATGTATTGGGGCGGCGAAGTATATGCAGAAGATTTTGATATCGTTACCGATGTAATTATTTTTGAATGCGCAACCTTTAACAACAAGGGTGAGGTTGAGTATGACGAAGCAAAGATGGAATATGTACTCGACAAGGTGCGTAATGCAATCGGTGACAGAGATGTACATCTTACCCTCAACTTTATCGGCCCTTGGGGAGTAACGGATTCAGATGTCTGGGAGGACCAGATGGAGGCTCAGAGTAACGAGCACAACAAAGCCTTTGAAAGCGGTATTTTAGAGGATAATATCATCGCTGTACTTGAAAAGTACGACTTCGACGGTGTGCATTTTGATTATGAGTACCCGATTTCAAACAATGCATGGAAGTACTACAATAAGTTCCTTGTATCCCTCGATGAAAAGCTCGGAGATGAGTATACTCTCGGAGTTGCGGGTAACGCTTGGAATGTAAAGTTTACAAATGCGGCTATTGAAGCCATAGATACCTTTGAACTTATGAGCTATGATTTCCTCGATGATGAAGGCAGACATGCTACCTACGAGGGTACAATCGATCAGATAAATCAGCTTGCACTTAAAGGCTTCCCGATGGATAAGGTTAATGTAGGTTTAGCATTCTATTCAAGACCTACAGATTTATCAGGTTACTGGTACGGCTATAACGGATGCTACGAGGGCATTGACGAAAGCGGCTGGTACCATTGCGAAGAAACCGGCAAGGATTTCTGGTTCAACAGCCCTGAAATAGTTGCACAGAAAACAGAGTACTGCATCAAAAACGGTTACGGCGGTGTAATGATATGGCATTACAACTGCGACCTTCCTTCAACTCATGAGGATTCACTTCTCAGGGCAATAGGGGAGACCGTGGACAGCTATTACGCTGAATGAGAATAGTAAAAGCACTCCTTCGTAATTGAAGGAGTGCTCTTTATGTTTGTGTATTCGTATGCAGTTTATATAACCTCGATTTTGTGCCTTTTATCTGTGGAGGTTAGCAAATCAGACAGGAAAGTGTCGCACCCTGATATTGCATAGCATATGTAAAAATCTTCGTCATTTATTGTTACGGGAATTTTTTCTGCTTTCTTTCCGTCTACATAAATATTTTTGTCAGAATTTATGGGTAGATACAGAAAACTGATTGATTTATATCCTCTTGAGGTTTTAATGTTTGTGCAGTAGCAATAGTCTTCGTTTCCGTTTGGCTCATTCATCAGGAATTTGGCAAAAGCACCGCTGAACGAAAGTGTATTGTCTTTGTTGTGCTTAAGTATTCGAACTGCATAATGTTTGCTTTTTTCACCGTCAAAATCGTTGCAGTAGCTATAAAATACTATTGTATTTTTATCGTAATCAAAAGAATACACTAATTCATAAGGCGGGCAGTAATTAAGACTATTGTCATAATTTTCTCTTTCGTATAATTCCATAGCCTGAAGAGCTTCTTCTGCTGAGTTGAATTTCTGGTCTTTACATACTGTGTTTATATTTTCAATCAGATTTGTTATCAGGAAATTTGTACCGACTGTTAAAAAAATCAAAACAGAAATGACAATACAAGCTATTATTGAACGTTTCTTTTTCATCGTCTTTACTCCTGGACTCTAGTTTTAGTAGTGAAACAAAAGGTAGCACTTCTCGGTACTAACTTTTATTTTTGGCGGAGAGTCAGGGATTCGACTCTTGCCGCGACCTGCGCGGCTTCGGTCATTCGCGGCTCTCGATGTCCACCGGACATCGATTCACTACCGCTCCTACTTCGAATCCCTTCCTATTCAAACTGAAAAATAAAAGGTAGCACCTCTCGGCTGAAATAGTCAATACTTTGTAGACACAAAAAAATAATTAAGCAGCCAGTTCAATCCTGTATTGGACTGGCGTTTTTCTATTCA
>JAFZFT010000168.1 GCA_017555765.1 Clostridia bacterium
CCTGCCAGAACGGTTGTGTTTTCAATCAAAGCTGTTCCGCTTCCGATAAGCTTGATTCCTTGGTGACCGAGAACGGAGTTTTTAATCGTTGCGTTAAGTACTCCCTGATGAGCATCGTAGCGTGAAAGGGCACAGCCATCATACATCAGATTCTTACAGTAATTTGTGCCTGCAATTCCCCAATAAACGATGTCGGTTATGTCATTTGTCTGTTTGCAGTTGATAAACTTTGAATTAACTGAGTATGCGGCACCGATATCATAAGAGCCCATCTGTACGGGTGTTCCGGCAGAGCCGATGGTGATATAGGTTTTGTGACCTGTAAAGGTGCAGTTTTTTACCGTTACGTCGGTACAGCAGGAAAGATAGATAAAGGCTGAATAAGGAGCACCTGACAGACCTTCATTTTCAATATCATGGTAAACACCGTCTATTACCGTATTTGAACGGCTGATGGCAATACCTCTTGCGTAATAGGTGTATTCCGAGGGGCCGTTGTTTGCAATGGTTGTAAATCTGCCGCCTCTTATGGTTATTTCTTTGCTGTCAATCGGATATGCCGTTGCGGTGGTGATTGAGTCAAAATCCCAGAGAAGAGGAGTATCGGGTGAAATGTTTCCGTTTTCATCAACAATGATTACATCTGTCTGATTGTTGCCGGAATCCTTGTTAGCTCCTTTTCGTATGTAACGCTTTACGTTGGAATCCGTAAAGGTTACCAGGCTTTTTGCAGGGAGAGTTGTGCCGATATTATCCGCATCGGCTTTGACAGAGGAAACTGCACCGGTTATATCTATTGCACCATAAGACGGCAAAGCCTGAAAGACCCATGCATTTATGTTTTCAACGGCGGTGTCGTCGATTATAAAGCAGGCAGTTGACCAGTCGGTATCGGTCATAATGTAGGCGGTTTTGTTTGCTCCGCCGATATAATATGTAGCAGTTTCATTTGCAAAAACACTCTGGCCTGTTGCATTAGCGTATGCGTGAGTTTTTGTAATGGCATCAAAGTCATCGTTTTTTCCGTCTCCGACGGCTCCGAAGGCTTCATAGGTTACGTAACCTGAGAAGGCTTTGCTGAAGGTGTAACCATCCGCGAAGTCAAAGGTGTTCTGTGAGTTCAGGAGAATTTCATTTGAAAAAGCGGTGATTCCTCTTGAAATTCCCGTCAGTGAGCTTCCGGTGATATAAACACTGCCGTTTTCAACCTCAAGGAGAAAGTCGGATGTATCCATAAGCTCTTCGTTGATTATAAAGGCCTTTTCTTCAGCTTTTTCGGTTATTTCAAGTCTTTTTCCGCAAGCCTTGTAAATCTCGTCGGAAAGGGTTTGTGCAGCATTGCCGAAGACAGTACCCTTTGCGCTGTCGGGAGTAAAAATGCAGTATTCGTCAACAGATACTCCGTTTATGGTTATTTCGCTGAGGGGTCTTACTATATACGGGCTTTCGTAGTTACCCTTTGCAAGCTCCCGGTTGAGTACGCACCCGGAGGAAACCTGCGAAAACGAAGTAGAAAAAAGGGCGAGGATGCTCATTATTGCTGCAATTATTCGTGAAATCATTTTTTCATCACCTTTATCTCTTTTTTTGATATTATAGCACAATGGTAAATATAATACAATAATCGGGTTTACCAAAAAAACAAGTGAAAGAAGCTGAAAATAAGCCCGGATTTTGTTCAAAGTTACCTAAAGGATTTTGTCCCGGTGCTACCGCACCTGTGCCTCGCTTCGCTCCCCTCCTGTTCGAATCCTTTTCTTCTGATTTCAACTAAAAAACAAAAGGCAGCACCTATCGGTACTACCCTCTATTTTTTGGCGGAGAGCAAGGGATTCGAACCCTCGAAGCCGTTTTAGCGACTTACACGATTTCCAATCGGACAAAAGTGCAGATGTCAAGCGACTTTTATATGGGTTGTGGCCAAAATGTGGAAAGCACTACTTTTTTAAGAATAATTCGTACTATAAGATCTGGCTACGGTAACACAACACGGTTCACTATAAGACCAAATACAAATAACCTGAAGCTTATCATATCTATATAATAAACAAAATCACCGTATATATACGGTGATTTTGTTCGTTACTTTTGATGTATAATTTTATATTTATTAACTAATGAATTTAAAGGTGTATTTATGCTTTCGCTTTACCTTTCGCAAGCAAAAAGTTTAATTATAATTATTTTTAACCCTTTTACAGTGGCTTTCCTTTCGCATATTGTTTATCTGTTTTATTTTGAGCCTTGCATATAGTTTTCTTATGATTTTCCTCAATTTCATTTTTTTCATTAAACCAATTTCTGTATAACTCAATTGTATTTTTATAGAATCTCTCCGATTCAATATTATACATGCAAATCACCGGATACATGTAATGAATAAATTTTATAAATGTTTGATGTAAGGAAGAAAATAACATTTCACTTTCAGCTACATTCTGATTTACAGCCATAGCAAAATACTCTATAGTATTCATCGTATCATAAACTAAAACTTTAAATTTTAAATTAGCCATAGTTTTTTGGGTATCTTCCGGCAAATGTAAAATGCATTCTAAGTTTAATATATCACTATATATCATAGACTGAGTTGCAATAATTTCAAGAGGTATTTCATTGTTCCCTGACAGAAAAACTTTAGAATACTCATCAAAAGAACTATGTTTTTCTAATGAACTTTTTATAAACCTATCAGAATGTATTTCTTCTTTAGCTATTATCTTTTCTAACAACAATACATTATTTTTATCATAATATGTACTAAGCACATTCTGTATAAAAGACATATTACTCATTGAAATTTCAGCATACTGTTTTGCAATATCTAATGCAACTTCCTTCCTGCGACGATACTCTTTATGTCTCGAATCACTAAAAAAGGCTACCAACTGAACAAGTACTATTATACAAGACAATATGGTAACATAATTTGCTGACATAGAAAGAATTTCTTTAAGCGTTGTTCCTGTGTTTTTTAATGTTGTAACACCAATTATATATATTACTATTCCTATGAACGATATAATATACGTTGCTACGTTGAGCTTGTTGTTTCGTATGTAATTATTTATTTTTGACAATCTAAACTTTCTCCTTTTTATACACATCACGTGAATTTAACACCTATATAGCAGCAGTTTCCTATTTTAACAATGTGCTACTCTTCAGTTTATTATATATACCTTCATCTGTTACTGAAAGAATAACCTTCCTTTTCATACACCTTTCAAAAATCTCTGCAGATTTCTCATAAGATGCTTGAACAACATCAACAGGTGCAGCTCCAAAAAGCTCGTTTATTTCTTTGCTTCTTTTTATGATTATGCTCGGTTCTGAAGAAAGCAACTTTCCAATAGAATAATACGCTCTTGCAGCAACAGTCCCATTATTGATTCTGGTTACTGTTAAATACATATCAAAAGCACTAAACAAGTCATAGTTGTATTTACTGTCAGCAAACCATTCAATATTATTCTCAATGAACTCTCCGAATTTCAAGTATGCCAATGGAATTTTGTTTTTAATTGATTCTTCAAAACACTGTATAGCCAAGTCGAAGCTATCTGGATTTGACGCATGAATGTAAGCCTCATTCAAAATGCTAAAGGTGTCGCCTCTTTTTGTAGCTTCTCTAAAGAAATAGACTGCTTCATTAAGATTCTTTTCCACCGCTTCACCGTCTCGGTAAAATTTACCCAAGCTATTATAAGCTTTGACAAAGTTCATTTCTTTTGCTCTTTCATAGTATTTCATTGCTGTTTTTTTCCGTTCTATGCTCGGCTTTTCTGTGAAGATTTGTCCGTTTTCATACATCCAGCCTATTCTCCACAACGCAATTCCTGTATAATCATAATCCGAAACCAGTTTATAATAATAATATGCTTTATCATATTCCTTTGCTACAATTTCAACATCACCGTTAAACAATCCGCTATGATACAAATTTCCAAGATAAATCCCGGCATATAGATTATGATGTTTTTCTGCAGCTTCAGCCATTAGTTTCATTTTACTTGGCTCAAAAGTATCCAAGGCCATAGCAATATTGAAAAGCTTGTTTCCCTCATCATTAAGTTGTTCGTCGTTAAGTTTTTTAAGAAGCTCTTTGTATTTTAAAATAATTGTTTTTTCTTTTTCCAGTTCATTTGTTTTTCTTATCAGCTCTTTTTCGCTTTCTTTGTACTTAGAGATTTTTTTCCGGAAACACGAAACGAAAAAGAAAAACGTAAAACCTATAAAAAGAAACACAGCTATTATGTAAGCGTTTTTTATCGGCTTTTCCATTATAGAAACTGCAGCAGCACCAAATATACCTTTATCTTCCAACAAGAAAACAATTACCTCACCGAAAACCAAAGTAAACAACCAAGAGATTATTTTGCCTATACTTATGTGTTCTTTATTCATAATCTTATGTCTCCTTATCTTTTATTTTTCCTTCTATATATTAAGTCCCCCTTTCGACAAAAAGTAACATATTTTTCTTGTAAACAAATTGTAAATAATAAAATCCTCCCCGAAGAAGCTTTATGCTTCTTCGGGGATTTCCTTACTCTGCTGCCTCCCACCCAGCGGTAATCAACACTCCATCAACCTCTACACCAACGTGGCGGTACGTCTTGCCGTCGTCACCTTCGGCGGTGTCACCGTAGACCTGAATGGTAACACCGTTGGTAAGCGTTGTTACGTAAAGCGGATGTCTGATGCCTGTTTCTTTGAAAATCATAAAATTTCACTCCTTTAAAATATATTGGCATATATTTAGTTACTGAAAATTCCAAAAGAAACAAAAAATCTCCCGAAAGCTCGTAAGCCTTCGGGAGTAATCTTTATTCTGCCGATTCTGCGGTTACTTCTTCGGTTGTGGGAAACCAAGAGCCATGTTCTTCAGGAGCTTCAGGAATTTCAATACGATAGCCGCTACCCTGAGTGAGCTTGTAAACCTCACCCTCAATTATAGCCTGCAGTTCTTCAGTATTGACCGTGATGCCCTTGGAAAGAAGGAAGTTCTCAACATACTTCTTTTTCTCTGCTCCCTTTCCGCTTCCCTTGTAAAGCTGCTCAGCCGCAGCTACGGCAACTCTTACCCATTCGGCAAGCTTCTTTCTCTGCTCCTCGGTGAGTTTCTCCTTAAGGAATCTTGCGAACATCGGGAGAATGTATACTGAAAATATGAGAGAGATAATAGATATGATTATCTCAAGTATAGGTGTGATGTTAAATGTGGTTTTCATTTTATCTTTCCTTTCTTATTTATGAGCTTTTTTGTTTAAATGCTTTTCGATTGTGTTTATAGCTTCTGTCACCGGACCGTTACAGCCCTGTTCTTTAAGTCCCTTCAGAGCTGCAAGAACACCATAACAGATTACTGTCTGCTCCTCTTTAAGGCTTTTGATTTCGTTGTCCTGATTGTTCTGTCTGAGTACCCATTTGTGTACCGCAAACACTGCACCGAATACAACAGCACCGGCACCGAGTACTTCGGCAATAATCAGAAGTAAATCTTTGAGTATTACCACTTCATCCATTTCCCCTCACCTCAAATCTTTTTACAGTATCCGAGATGTACCCAACCTGAAGGAGTACGTCCCCAGTCGCCGACGACTTCGTAGACGCTGAAGGTCATTCCCATAACGTAGCCGTTTGCTTTGTATCCGATATGCTTTCTGATTTTCTTCTGTGCATCAGTTGTCAGTTCAGCGTATTTTTTCTTTGTGTACTTCGTACCGGGTCCCCTTCTGACATTAAGAATCGCAGCCTTTGTAACCTTATATGTACCGGGTGAATACTTCTGCGTTTTCTTGGGAAGCTCTCTGAATTCAAGAACCTTTGCATTCATCACTTTTGTGAAAGCTTTGTCAACAAAGAAAAGCTCTTCGGGCTTGCATGTACCCTCGGTCGCTCTGAGCACATATTTACCCTTACTGTTCTTTATCCAGCCGTTACCGTAGTACTTGCCCTTGCCTGCTGAGAAGTGGAAGTGATACGCCGATGCGCCGTCCTTACCCTCTCTGCAGATTGCTTCTCCCCTTCTGAAGAGCTGACCGACCTTGATTTTCTTAAGATCCTCATCATTCGGATGAGTGATGAGCATCGTACAGAAGTCTTCGGTACCGTCTGCGAAGAGTACCTCTGATGTACTTTCAAGCCAGATTGTGTTTGTACCGCCGCTTCCGACTCCGTAAATTCTTTTTACCTGCATCTCGTCGCAGGGGCAGTAGCAGAAATCTCTGTCGGTTCCGCTGCAACCTTCATCCCAGGGATAGTCCTTCGGTGAGCCTGTTGTGTGAGGCAGATGTGATGTTGTCCCCGTGTAGGTCTGAGTGATTCTCATAACCTTGCAAGGGTATGTGAGATAGTTTTTCATATCATTTGCTCCTTTCGTTTAAACAGTCAATAATTTTCAGACAAATTATTGTGATGTAATAACTGACAGTGTAAAAAAGATTTTTCATAGCTTTATCCCCAGTACTTTTTCCCGTCTACATACACAGTTTTACATTCGGTCATCCCGCCCGGCACCGTGTTCTGTACCCTGAAGTGGAATCCGTCAACGGTATCATATAAAGACGGCTCAAGCTCAGGGATATCTCCGTCAACCACATAGACTATGTTACTCTCATCAAAGTATATA
>JAFZFT010000169.1 GCA_017555765.1 Clostridia bacterium
AATTACCCGAACCTCCGCCGCTTATGACGGCAAAAGCTTATAAAACAAAGTTCGTTGAGCCTCTTTTCAGAAAGCTTCTCGACCTTGCAAAAGCTGCGGTTAGAAAATGCTTTGAGCTTCAAAATCAGCTGAATAGTATAAAGCTATGGGGCAAGGCTGATAAAGTCAATACAGGGCAACTATTGGCTGAAAATCGTATCTTAACTGAACAGAATGAGAAGCTCAACAGAGAAGTTCAGAACTATAAGCTTCTTCGTAAAATATTTGGTGATGAGCAGATTGATTCTCTTGTAGCAAAAGCAAAAGAAACCGAGAGAGCTTCCCGTCAGGCTCGTTACAGAAAACCAAAACAGATTCTTAACAGAACCGACGGACAGCAAATTAAATGATTTAACATGGTAAATGTTGTAAATAATAAAAATGAAATAATGTAAGGAAAGGCAGGTAAATTTTTCTTAATGGAAATGGAAGTCTCCGAAAAAGACCGCATTGTCTACTATTGGTTAACTAACGCAGAAAAAGAAGATACAGAATTCCGACACTCACTCAAGCCTCAGTACGGTGAGTGGAGCAGAAAGGGCTACAAGGTCTGTGTTTTCCTTTCCGGTAAGGGTAACCTCGTGGAATTAACAAAAGAGTTATTGGTTCACAATAAACATGTTATTGCCAAGAGAAATGTAAGACAGGCGATGGAGAGAGAAAGGTAATTCTTACTCCAAAGGCAGAATTTATTTCTGCCGGATACATAGACTTCCAATAATTATGTAAAATTTATTTTCAGGTAATGGTTGAAAAGAACAACATTGTATGTTACAATGTTGTTCGTAAAACCAAACAAAGACAAAAACAACATTGGTGGTGATATATTGAGTGTAAAAAGAATAGCGGCATATCTGAGAATTTCTGTTGATACAGAAAAAGACAGAGATAACACCTCAATAGAAAATCAGCGACGTATTATCAAGGCATATATAAAACAAACCTTTCCTGATGCAGAAGTTGATTATTATGAGGACCGTGACCGAAGCGGATATACCTTTGAGCAACGAGAAAATTATCAGTTAATGCGACCTCGTCTGATGGACGGTTATTATGACATTCTTATGATTAAGGATTTTTCGCGTTTCTCCCGTCGTAACAGCAGAGGTCTTGTTGAGCTTGAGGATTTGCGTGATGCAGGTGTTCGTATTATATCTGTCAGTGACGGTATTGATTACCCGACCTATGATGATTGGAATAACATTCAGGTAAGATTCCTTCTCAATGAAATGCCTGTTACTGATGCTTCAAAAAAGGTAAAACGAGTTGTTGAGATTCGTCAGAACAGCGGTAATTGGATTTGTGCCGTTCCGTACGGTTACTATATTGTTGATACCAAGAATATGGTTTTTGAAGTAGATGAAATTGCTGCTGAAGTTGTCAGAAAAATTTTTGAGCTTTATAATGACGGTTGGGGTTATAAGAAAATTGCAAATTATCTAACTGAACAAAACATTCCGACTCCCCGTATGGTTGAAAAAGAACGAAAAGAAAAAGACGCTCAGCTTCGCAAAATCGAAAAGGAAATAAAAATCAAAGCGAGTAATGTATGGGCAGTTCCGTCTATATACGGTATATTGAGAAACGATTTTTATATTGGTACTCTGCGTCAAAGAAAATATACCCGTACAAAAATTAACGGTCCGGATAAAAAGCTTGATGAAGAAGAAAATATTGTATTTGAAAATCACCATCCTGCGATTGTTGAAGTTAAGGAGTTTATGAAAGCTCAGCAGCAGCTTAAAACAAGAACTAAATCAAACTACAGAGGTGTCAAAAAATATGACACTACCTATTCAGGCTTCCTTTTCTGCGGAGATTGTAACAGTCCTATGTTTTCAATGAGCAGACCTGATTTGGCTCCTGCTTATGTCTGCGGCTCGTATCATAAGCGAGGTCTGAAAGGCTGCACCTCTCATCACACACGTATTGATTTGCTTGATACACTTGTAAAAAAATACATCGAGCGTGTTATGATGAACGCCGATGTAATGATTGCTGAGCTCGAAAAGGCAATTAAGGATGAGCCTGAAATGATGGAGAAATCTGCTGATACAGTTGCTAATCTTGAAGTTGAGTTAGCAAAAACAAGAGAAGAGCTTAAGGCAACTCAAAAGCAGAAAATCAGAGAGCTTATGAAAAACCAAGGCTCTAACCGTGATATTATAGAAGAAACCTACGAGGAAATAGAAGAGGAGCTTCTTCAGAAAATCGAAGGTCTTGAAAAGCAGGTTGAAATGCTTGTTGAAAAACGCAACACTGTTATTGAGGTTAACCGTATTGCAAAGACGGCTCTTGATATTTTCCGTGATATTCTTGAAAAGCCTAACCTTGATAAAGGTGATTTGGGCTTAATTCTTGACAAAATCATTGTTCACGGCAGTGAAAATCCGTCAATTGATATTGAGCTTAAGGCAGATATCAAAATGCTTCTTGAGGCAGGCACTCTTACCGATGAGCAGTTAAAGGAAGCAGGATACCGAGGTACAGTTGTAAATTTTGATTGGGACATCGGAAGTAACTTAAAAGCCACAATAGTCCAAAAGGCTAATCGCCAAAGGGACAAGGCTTTCGGTGTCAATGTTATATGTGAGGGTGACCCCCTCGAAATCTATACCGACAACGAGGGCGAGGTTATTTTCAAGAAGTACTCGCCTATGGGTGAGCTTGGCCCCTATACCAAGCAGTATGTTGATGTGCTTAACCGTACGAGCGGATTGGCGGTTGTAATCTGCGACAGAGATCAGGTAATT
>JAFZFT010000170.1 GCA_017555765.1 Clostridia bacterium
GATTCTTCAACCTCGCTCTCCCCAGAGTTCGTGACTTCAGAGGTATCAACCCCAACGCATTCGACGGCAGAGGTAACTACTCAGTAGGTATCAAGGAACAGCTTATTTTCCCTGAAATCGAATATGATAAGATCGACAAGGTTCGTGGTATGGACATCTGCTTCGTAACCACATCTAAGTCAGACGAAGAAGCAAGAGAGCTCCTCACACTTATGGGCGCTCCCTTCGAGAAATAATTAAGGAGGTAAGTTAAAATGGCAAAAACCGCTATGAAAGTAAAGCAGCAGAGACCTGCTAAGTACTCAACAAGAGCATATAACAGATGCAAGATCTGCGGCAGACCGCACGCTTATCTCCGTAAGTACGGAATATGTCGTATCTGCTTCAGAGAACTTGCTCACGCTGGTCAGATCCCCGGCGTAAAGAAAGCAAGCTGGTAAGCAATTGCAATTTAAACAGGAGGTAAAGGAATAATGCAAGTAACAGACGCAATAGCTGATATGCTTACAAGAATCCGTAATGCAAACTCAGCAAAACACGATTCAGTAAAGATTCCTGCATCCAACATGAAGAAGGCAATTGCTCAGATTCTTGTTGATGAAGGATACATCAAGGGCTTCACCGTTGAAGAAGACGGTAAGCAGGGTATCATGGACGTACAGCTTAAGTACGGCCCCAATAAGAGCCAGGTTATCACAGGTCTCAGAAGAGTATCTAAGCCCGGTCTCAGAATTTACACAAACGTTGAAGATATGCCTAAGGTAATGAAGGGTCTCGGTATCGCTATCCTTTCAACACCCAAGGGTATCATGACTGACAAGGACGCACGCAAGGCAAATGTCGGCGGTGAAGTTCTTGCATTCGTATGGTAAGGAGGTAATGGTATGTCAAGAATAGGTAGAGCTCCCATTACAGTTCCTGCAGGCGTTGAAGTAACAATCAACGGCAGCACAGTTACAGCTAAGGGCCCCAAGGGTGAACTTACTAAGACTATGCACAGCAACATCGCTATCGCTATGGAAGGTAACGTAATCACTGTTACTCGTCCTAACGATCAGAAAGAAAACAGAGCACTTCACGGTCTTACCCGTACTCTTATCGCCAACATGGTTGAAGGCGTAGCTAACGGTTACAAGAAAGAGCTCGAAATCAACGGTATCGGTTACAGAGCTGAAAAGAAGGGCAATGATCTCTTCATGAAGATCGGCTTCTCACACGATATTCTTATGGCTCCTCCCGCAGGTGTCACAGTTGAAGTTCCCGCTCCCAACAAGGTAATCATCAGCGGCGCTGATAAGCAGGTTGTAGGCCAGTTTGCAGCAGAAGTTCGTGAAAAGAGACCTCCCGAACCTTACAAGGGCAAGGGCATCAAGTATGTTGACGAATATATCCGCCGCAAAGAAGGTAAAGCCGGTAAGGGTAAATAAGATTGGTAAAGGAGTGACATTCAAATGGTTAGCAGACAAGATAGCAATAAAGCAAGACAGAAGAGACAGAAGAGAGTACGTGCAAAGATCACAGGTACTGCTGCATGTCCCCGTCTTAATGTTTACCGTTCACTCAGCCATATCTACGCACAGTTAATCGATGACGTTGCAGGTGTTACACTTGCTTCTGCATCAACTGTAGAGAAGGAATTTACAGAGTACGGCGGTAACAAAGTAGCAGCTCACAAGGTGGGCGAAGCATTAGCAAAGCGTGCTTTAGAAAAGGGCATTGAAGAATGCGTATTTGACAGAGCAGGTTACATTTATCACGGTCGCGTACAGGCACTCGCTGAAGGTGCTCGTGACGGCGGACTTAAGTTCTAAGAGGAGGAAATTAATTATGACTAAAATTGATGCATCAGCTTACGAACTTACAGAACGCGTGGTTGCTATTAACCGTGTATCAAAGACTGTTAAGGGTGGTAGAATCTTCAAGTTCGCAGCTCTTGTAGTTGTTGGTGACGGTAACGGCATCGTAGGTTTCGGTCTTGGTAAGTCAGGTGAAGTTCCTGACGCTATCCGTAAGGGTATTGAGGACGCTAAGAAGAACCTTATCAAGGTTGCTCTCAAGGGTACAACAATTCCCCACGAAATCATCGGTAAGTTCGGCGCAGGCGTAGTTCTTCTTAAGCCTGCAGCACCCGGTACCGGAGTTATCGCAGGCGGCCCCGTTCGTGCCGTTGTTGAAACAGTAGGTATCAAGGATATCCGTACAAAGGCTCTTCGTTCAAACAATCCCTGTAACGTAGTAAGAGCTACAATCGACGGTCTTGCAAGACTTCGCAGCGCTGAAGAAGTTGCTGAGATCCGCGGCAAGACTGCTAAAGAAATCTTAGGTTAAGGAGGGCGTTCAAGATGGCAGACATTAAGGTAAAGCTCGTTAGAAGCCTTATCGGTTCAAAGAAAGATCAGATTGCTACCGCCCACGCACTTGGTCTTAAGAAAATCGGCGACATTTCAGTTCAGCCGAACAATCCCCAGACTCAGGGTAAGGTGAAGAAGATTTCTCACCTTATCGAGACCACCGAAGCATAATTTGAGGAGGTGCGAACAATGAAATTACATGAACTTTCACCTGTTGCAGGCTCAACAAAGGAGCGTAAGCGTATCGGTCGTGGTCCCGCTTCCGGCCAGGGTAAAACCGCCGGTAAGGGTCACAAGGGTCAGAAGGCTCGTGCCGGTAGAGGCATGCAGATCGGCTTTGAAGGTGGCCAGATGCCCCTTCAGAGAAGAATCCCCAAGAGAGGCTTCAACAACATTTTCGCTTCAGAAATCGCAATCGTAAATGTTGCTGCTCTTGACAAGGCTTACGAAGCAGGCGCAATAGTAACAGTTGATTCACTTATCGAAAAGGGTCTCGTTAAGAAGGCTCTTGACGGTGTAAAGGTTCTCGGTCACGGCGAGCTCACAAAGGCTCTCACAGTTCAGGCTAATGCTTTCAGCGAATCTGCAAAGCAGAAGATCGAAGCAGCTGGCGGAAAGACCGAGGTGCTGTAATATGATTAGTACTTTTATAAATGCTTGGAAAGTAGCAGACCTTCGTAAGAAGATGCTCTTCACAGCACTTATAGTATTGATTTTCCGTATCGGTGCAGCAATTCCGCTGCCCTTCACAAACATCACTGAGTCAATCGTATCAGATACCGACGAAACATTCTTCGGCTATCTTGCTATGATGACCGGTGAGGCATTCTCAATGGGTACGATTTTCGCATTGTCAATCACACCCTACATTAACAGTTCAATTATCATCCAGCTCCTTTCAGTTGCTATTCCCTACCTTGAAAGACTTTCAAAGGAAGGCGAAGAAGGCAGAAAGAAGATTGCAACAATCACAAGATATACAACTATCGCGCTTGCTCTTTTACAGAGTACCGCATACTTTATCTACCTCAGAGCTCAGGGACATGTAATTCCCGACCCTGCAACAAACCAGCCCTTCACAGGCTTCCCCGGTGTACTTCAGGGTATAACACTTGTTCTTTGCTTAACAGCAGGTTCAACATTTGTTATGTGGCTCGGTGAGCAGATCAACGATAAGGGTATCGGCAACGGTATTTCAATCATACTTTTCGCCGGTATCGTAGCAAGATTCCCCACAACACTCACTGCACTGTATGAGTACTTCAATTACGGTCAGGCTTATGTGGCTCTTGTACCCATCGTTATTATCTGTCTTCTTGCAATGATTGCTTTCATCGTATGGATGGATAATGCAGAAAGACGTATTCCCGTTCAGTACGCAAAAAGAGTTGTTGGCCGTAAGATGTACGGCGGTCAGAGCACACATATTCCCATCAAGGTTAATATGTCAGGTGTTCTTCCCGTTATCTTCGCTTCATCAATTCTCTCAGTAGTTCCCACTGTTCAGATGCTCTTCTTCCAGAATAAGGAAGTAAGCGCAGGTGTTGAGAAGTTCTTCGGAATCTTCGCAACTGACCACTGGGTATACGCAATTATGTATTTCTTCCTGATTCTCTTCTTTGCTTACTTCTATGCAAGCATTCAGTACAATCCGGTTGAAATGGCAAACAACATCAGAAAGAACAGCGGTATGGTTCCCGGACTTCGTCCCGGCAAGCCCACTGCAGACTACATCAAGAAGATTCTCGGCAGAATCACTCTTCTCGGTGCACTCCTTCTTTCAGTTGTTGCACTCTTCCCCAACGTTCTCACACTCTTCACAAAGCTTATCGATTCTCCCATGCAGCTCGCTCTCGGCGGTACATCACTTATCATCGTTGTAGGTGTTGCACTTGAGACAGTTAAGCAGCTCGAAAGCCAGATGATGATGAGACACTATAAGGGCTTCCTTGACTAATATTTAAAAGGAGATGTAAACCATGAAGTTAATTCTTTTAGGTGCACCCGGTGCAGGTAAGGGTACACAGGCAGAAATGATCTGCAACCACCTTTCAGTACCGACAATCTCAACAGGTAACATTATCCGTGCAGCTCTCAAGGCTGAAACAGAAATGGGACTCAAGGCCAAGGAATTCATAAACAACGGTCAGCTCGTACCCGATGAGGTTGTTATCGGTATCATTAAGGAACGCCTCGCTGAAGACGATTGCAAAAACGGCTTCATTCTCGACGGCTTCCCCAGAACAATTCCTCAGGCTGAAGCTCTTGACGAAATGGGCATCGAAATTGATAAGGTTATCGATATCGAAGTACCCGATGAAAAAATCGTTGAGAGAATGAGCGGAAGAAGAGTATGTCCCGCTTGCGGTAACTCATACCACCTTCTCTATAAGAAGCCTGAAAAGGAAGGCATCTGCAACGCTTGCGGCGCAGAGCTTATCATCAGAGCTGACGACCATCCTGATACGGTTAAGGAAAGACTTGATGTATATCACAGTCAGACCGAGCCGCTCAAGGAATTCTATGGAAAGAAGAACAAGCTTTTCATAGTTGAGGGACAGGAGGAAGTAGCTGATACTTCAGCTCTTGTACTCAAAGCATTGGAGGAATAAGCATGATAGTGCTCAAAACCAGCCGTGAGCTTGCCCTTATGAAAGAGGCTTGCAGAATTTCGGCAGGGGCGCTTAAGGTGGCCGGAGAGGCAGTCAGACCCGGTATCTCAACATGGGAAATCGACAAGATTGCTTACGATTACATTAAAAGCCAGGGAGCGGAACCTAACTTCCTCGGTCTTTACGGATTTCCGGCTACTGCGTGCATTTCCATAAATGATGAGGTTATTCACGGAATTCCCTCGAAAACCCGTATTCTTAAATCAGGCGACATCGTGTCAATCGATTTAGGTGCAAAAATAGGCGGGTACAACGGTGACAATGCCGCTACTTTTGCCTGCGGTGACGTAAGTGACGAGGCGAAGCGGCTGATGGATACCACAAGAGACAGTCTCTATGAGGCTATCAAGTTTGCGGTTCCCGGCGGCAGACTCGGTGACATCGCCCATGCGGTACAATCCTTCTGCGAAGAAAGAGGCTACAGTGTGGTAAGAGAGTACACCGGTCACGGCATCGGTAAGGAATTACATGAAGACCCCAGTGTACCGAACTACGGTACAGCCGGCCGAGGCGTACGCCTGTTAGCGGGCATGACACTCGCTATTGAGCCGATGATTAACCAAGGTACTGCAAGAATCAAGGTTCTCCCCGACGGTTGGACAGTCAAGACACTTGACAGTAAGCTGTCAGCCCATTTCGAGCATACGGTGGCAATCACTAAGGACGGCCCCGTAATCCTCACAAAGGTGTGATGAAATGGTAAGAGGACAGATTGTTATTTCAACAGCAGGTCACGATAAAGGTGAAATGCTCGTTATAGCAGGCTTTGATAAAAACAGGGTTCTTGTCTGCGACGGAAAGCAGCGGAAGCTTTCAAAGCTGAAGGCTAAAAATCCGAAGCACCTCAAGGAAACCGACATCCTCTTGAATGAGGACTCAATAGCTACAGATCGTAAGATCAGAAAAACGCTTAATAAAACAGCAAACCCAGGAGGGTAAAGGTTATGTCAAAACAGGATATGATTGAAATCGAAGGAATCGTTGCTGAGGCACTTCCCAACGCAACCTTCCGTGTAGAACTCGAAAACGGTCACAAAATTTTAGCCCACATCTCAGGTAAGCTCAGAACGAATTACATTCGTATCCTTCCCGGAGATAAGGTTACAGTCGAGATGTCTCCATACGACTTAACCCGCGGCCGCATTACTTGGAGAGCAAAATAATAAACAACAAACAGTTTGAATTTAAAGGAGGCAATCCTATGAAAGTCAGACCTTCTGTAAAGAAAATATGTGAAAAGTGCA
Organism: Clostridia bacterium; assembly: GCA_017555765.1. Lineage (GTDB taxonomy): Bacteria > Bacillota > Clostridia > Oscillospirales > Acutalibacteraceae > UBA6857. Next base: position 6,268 of record JAFZFT010000170.1, read on the forward strand.
AGGTAATCAAGCGTCACGGTAAGATCATGGTTATCTGCGAAAACCCCAAACACAAGCAGCGTCAAGGCTAATTGACGTAAACTAATTAGGAGGTACAACTTAAATGGCTCGTATATCAGGTGTTGACCTTCCCAGAGATAAGAGAGTTGAAATCGCTCTTACTTACATCTTTGGTATTGGTCGTAAAACTGCCGGTGATATCATCGCAGCAACAGGTATCAATCCGGATACAAGAGTTAAGGATTTAACTGAGGACGACGTTTCAAAGCTTCGTGAATACATCGACCGTAACATCAAGGTTGAAGGTGACCTCAGAAGAGAAACAGCATTCGACATCAAGAGACTTATTGAAATCGGTTGCTATCGTGGCGTTCGCCACAGAAAGGGCCTTCCCGTAAGAGGTCAGCGTTCAAAGACAAACGCTCGTACTCGTAAAGGTCCCAAGAAGACAATCGCTAACAAGAAGAAATAATTCAAGGAGGATAATTTTATGGCAAAGGTTGCAAAGAAAGCTACCACAGTACGCCGTCGCCGTGAGCGTAAGAACGTTGAACGCGGTGCGGCCCATATCCAATCCACCTTCAACAACACAATCGTTACCATCACTGATTTACAGGGTAACGCCGTGTCATGGGCAAGTGCCGGTGAAATGGGCTTCAGAGGCTCAAGAAAATC
>JAFZFT010000171.1 GCA_017555765.1 Clostridia bacterium
CAATGCACCCGACAGAACCTTATCGAGTGTAAAAATCAATATCTCTTTTGCTTTATTATATAACAACCAAAATGAAAAATAAAGGGGAAAAGGACAAAAAATTAAGAGCCACCAAACGGTGACTCCCAATTTTAAAATTTAAATTTTAAAACTGAATGTAAGTGCCGAAATTATTCAGCAAGAAGATTTTCAACAATTGCAAAAATCTTGTCAAAGAAAGCAACGATAGCTGCCCAGTTGTCCATGATCCACTTTTCCATTATTGTTTTCCTCCTTATTAAAATTAGGGATACTCCCTTAGGGTACTTTGATTATAGCACCCAATTTATACTTTGTCAATGGTTAATTCAAAAAAAGTTCATAAATTCAAAATATGTGAGCTTTTTCTTATTCGAAATCCTCGGGAAGGTCTTCAGGAAGGGTTATGCCGAAAAGGCCGAGCACCCAATTGAAAACCTTACTGAGAAACTTTACGATTTCAAAACCGTACTTATCCCAGAAGCCTTCCATTTTATTTCCTCCTTAAAATAATGCCGCATCTTGGCGTAAAAGTTTAAAGCCGCCAAAAAAGGCGGCTTTACGTGCAATAAATTATTCAGCAGCTTCGTCGTTAGCGATGAGCCACTCCTTGATGTAGTTGTAGATCTTTGTGAAGAGTTCTACAATGTCTTCCCAATAAGTCTCAAGAAAAGCTTCCATTGTTATTTCCTCCGTAATTAAAATTTTAAAGGTTACCCTTTAATTGCCCCCATTATACTATAGAGTCTTTTTATTGTCAATAAGAAATTCAAAAAAAATTCATAATTAACATTTTCGAAGAATACTTTCCTGTCGATAAAAAATTTTTATATTTTTCTGCCGTCTGTTGCACGCTTCCCGCAACAAAACCGATTTTCCGACCTATAGGTGAGAGGCATAACCGAGACACTCACAGAAAGGAGAATAAACATCAAGGAACTGACTTCAAAAGAAAAGCTTTTCTGCATGCTGTACGCTGCGGGCAGAGAGCCCGCAGAAGCGGCGGAAAAGGCAGGCTACATCTTTGCGGAGAAAAACGGACTCAAGCTTCTTAAGCGTGAAAGCATCCGTGAAGAGATAAGCCGACTGCAGAAGCAGAGAAAAAACGAAAGCCACACTCTTTGCCAGGGCTATTACCGGCTCGCCTTCGGATGTATCAGCGATGCGGTAAGATTGCTTTTCACCGAGGAGCTTACGGAAAAGGACATCGGACAGATGAATCTTTTCAACGTTTCCGAAATCAAGCGTAAAAAGGGCGGAGATATCGAGATAAAATTCTTCGACCGTCTCAAGGCACTTGACCGCCTTTCGGAAATAATACTGAGCGACGAGGAAAAGAGTGAGAATTCAATTTTCTCCGCAATTGAAAAAGGGGCAAGGGCACTGGAGGGCGAAGCTCTTGAGTAGTGCCTTCAGCTCCTTTTCAAAAAAGCAGCTTATCGCTCTTTCCTGGTGGCACGACAGCTCGCCCTTTTGCGGTTATGACGGGCTGATATGTGACGGTGCGGTAAGAAGCGGCAAAACAACCTGTATGTCACTGTCTTTTGTGGCATGGGCATTTTACCGCTTCGAGGATGAAAGCTTCGCCATCTGCGGAAAGACGGTAACCTCACTGAAAAGAAACATACTCACATCACTTCTCCCCGCCCTGAGACAATCAGGCTTTGAAGTAAAGGAAAAGCTCAGCTCCAATATGCTGGAGATCACCTATCTGAACAGGACAAACAGATTTTACCTTTTTGGCGGCAAGGACGAGAGCTCGGCTTCACTTATTCAGGGCATAACCCTTGCAGGACTTTTTCTTGATGAGGTCGCACTGATGCCACGCTCCTTTGTTGAGCAGGCTCTTGCCCGATGCTCAGTAAACGGCTCCGCCTTCTGGTTTAACTGTAACCCTGAAAATCCGAGGCACTGGTTTTACAGCGAGTGGATTAAAAAGGCCGAAGAGAAAAACTGCCTTTACCTTCACTTCACCATGAAGGATAATCCCTCGCTCTCGCCGAAGGTTATAAAAAGGTACGAAAGCCTTTACAGCGGAGCCTTTTACGAGAGATTTGTTCTCGGGCGTTGGGTCGCCGCCGACGGACTTGTCTATCCCGAGGCGGCAAGCGGGAAATATACACTTATGCCTCCATGCTCTGACTTTGAGCAGTGCTATATTTCCTGCGATTACGGTACCGTCAACCCCACCTCAATGGGTATCTGGGGTCTTCACCACGGTATCTGGTACCGCTTCGGCGAGTACTACTATTCCTCTCGGCAGGAGGGTCAGCAGAAAACCGATGAGGAATACTATCAGGACCTTGTCACCTTCTGCGAAGGGAGAAATGTCGAGGCGGTCATCGTAGACCCCTCAGCCGCTTCCTTCATAGAGTGCATAAGACGCCACGGAAGGTACAGGGTGATACCCGCAAAAAATGATGTGACTGACGGCATAAGAAGAGTACAGACCGCACTAAGGCAAGGAAAAATACTCATCTCTCCCCTTTGCAAGGATAGCCTTAAGGAATTCGGTCTGTACCGCTGGGACGAAAAGGCGGGCAAAGATACTCCCCGCAAAGAAAACGACCACGCAATGGACGATATCCGCTATTTCGTTTCAACCGTACTTTCACAGCAGAACGACGGCTTTTTTGCCCTTGCGGCAAGAAGGCAGTCAGATTAAAACGGGAGTTTATTCTCCCTGAAAGGAGTAAATTTTGGCACTCGGAAAAAGCAAAAAGCAAAAGCCGCAGAAAAACGCAGTTGCCGTACCTCAGACAGGAAGAAAGGCTCACCCCTTCTCCGCACTCAGCGGCTACTCCCCTCTTTCAGGTACGGATGCCGCCCTTTACAAGGCTCTCAGGGAAGCGATTCCCATTATCGATGCGGCAATTTACAAGATTGTACGTCTTATAGGCACCTTTGAGGTAACTTGCGACAGTAAGGCAGCAACCAAGGCCCTCGGAAGCTTCCTGAAGGAAGTAAAGGTAGGCGGCACGGGTCAGGGTATTGACTCCTTCCTTTCGGTTTACACTGAGCAGCTTCTCACCTACGGCACTGCAGTAGGTGAAATCGTCACCGACGGCAGAAGCATCACTCACCTTTTCAATTCGGATATCAGGTCGGTTAGCCTTACAGAGGGCAGCAGTCCTCTCGATATAACCGTCTGCTCCGACAACGGCAAGGGTGAATTTCTGCCCGTAAAATATCCTGAGCTGATTCTCCTGTCGGTACTTAATCCTCAGCCGGGTCAGCTTTACGGTACCTCTCTCCTCAAGGGACTTTCCTTTGTGAGTGATATTCTTCTGAAAATCTACAACACCATCGGAGTCAACTGGGAAAGAGTGGGTAACGTACGCTTTGCAGTTACATACAAGCCTCAGAACGATTCTCTCGACAAGGCTTATGCGCAGGAAAGAGCAATGCTCGTTGCCGAGGAGTGGAGCAAAACTATGGACAGCTCCTCAGCAGCAAAGGACTTCGTTGCCGTGGGTGATGTAAGCATCAAGGCAATCGGTGCGGACAATCAGATACTCGACAGTGAAATACCCGTAAGAGAAATGCTCGAGCAGATTGTTGCAAAGCTCGGCGTACCGCCCTTTATTCTTGGCCTGAGCTGGTCAACAACGGAAAGAATGAGTATGCAGCAGGCGGATATCCTCACAAGTGAAATTGATTACTACCGCAGAACGGTTGAGCCGGTGATAAGAAAAATCTGCACTACCTGGCTCAGGCTGAACGGTTATTCCGACAGCTTTGTAATTGATTGGGAAAACATTACTCTTCAGGATATCACAGAGCTTGCACAGAGCAGACTTTACGATGCTCAGGCAAGTAAGCTCATAAGAGAAACGGCAGGTGAAACTCAGTGAAAGAAAATTTCAGCACTCAAAAGGAGCTCGAAATCATCAATACCTTTGCAACAGCTCCCCTCAAGGAAGAGGATGTATTCATCTTCACCGTCACCCTCTGCGACAACGAGGTAGACCGTGACTTCGAATGCTTCAGTACGGACACAATCAGCACACTTAAGGAGCTTTTCATCGGCAAAACGGGTATATCCGACCACAGTATGCGCTCAAAGGACCAGTGCGCCCGTGTTTTCCGTACTTACACCGAGAAAAACGGTGAGAAAACAAGCTACGGAGAGGACTACATCGCCCTCAAGGCAAGAGCCTATATGCTCCGTAACGAGGAAAGTGCTTCCCTCATAAGTGAAATCGAGGGTGGCATCAAAAAGGAGGTCAGCGTAAGCTGCTCTGTAAACAAAAGCACCTGCTCAGTCTGCGGCGGGGATATGAGACATCATTCCTGCGACCACATAAAGGGAAGGTACTATAATTCGAAGCTTTGTTATGCGGTACTTTCCGAGCCGACGGACGCTTACGAGTGGTCCTTCGTCGCAGTACCCGCCCAGAGAAATGCAGGCGTAACAAAGGCTTTCATCAAAAAGGAGGAAACATATTTGCATAATCCCACGGAAATTATCAAGAGCCTTTCAACGGAAAAGGCACTCTCTGAAGGTGAAATCACCTCTCTCAGAGAGCACATCTCAGCCCTTGAGGAAAAGGCACATGAGGCAGAGGTTTACAAATCACACCTCACACAGGAGATTGAGCGCCTCGCCCTTATTGCAATGCCCAAGGTTAATCCCGCAGGCTTTATTTCAGCCTGCAAGAGCATGAAGCTTACTGAGCTCAGAGACTTAAGAAACGAGCTTGACTCTCAGGTGAGAGAAAAGATGCCCGCTTCTCTTCAGCTCAGACCCTCAGTACAGCCAACAAAATCAAACACTCACAACGCTTTTAAAATTTAAGGAGGAAAAACTATGAACCATTATTTTTCAGGCTTTAACACAAAGGAAATCACCCTTCACGCTGATGAAACAGTGAAGGAAAACTCAGCGGTTGTATTCGCTGATGACAACACAGTGAAGGCGGCTGCAGCAGGAGAAATCCCCTGCGGTATCTGCACAAAAATCAGAAACGGTCTCGCTTCCGTTGTTTTCACCGGTCATGCCACAGTACCCTTCAGCGGCACTGCTCCCACACTCGGTTGGCAGAAGCTTTCCGCAAACGGTAACGGCGGTATCAAAAAGGACGACAACGGCAAGCAGTGGCTCGTTGTTTATGTAAACGACGCAGACAAAACCGTTGATATCATAATGTAATTGGAGGAATATATAATGAATTTTGAAAACATCAGACTCGAAAAAGGACTTTACACCTCAGGCAAGAGCTTCACAGACGCTCTCGAAAGCATGGATCCCAGTGAGGGCTACTGCGGTACAGACCTCGAAGGTCTCGACGCCTTCCAGCGTCAGCTCAAGCGCTTCGACATCAGAGTAAGCGGTCAGCACAGTGACTCCATTGAAAAGTTTTTCAGAAACACAGAGTCAGCCGCTCTCTTCCCCGAGTACGTTTCAAGAGCAGTTATGCAGGGCATTGAGGAAAACGATGTACTCAACTCTGTTATCGCTACAACAACTGCAATTGACGGTCTCGACTACCGTGCAATCGCATCAATCACACCCGATGCAGATGCGACCGCAATCAACGAGGGCTCTGTTATCCCCGAAACTAAAATCCAGACTCAGCAGAATCTTATCCCTCTTTTCAAGAGAGGCAGAATTCTCACCGCTTCCTATGAGGCTATCCGCTTCCAGCGTCTTGACGTATTCACCATCGCCCTCAAGCAGATAGGTGCCGCAATCGCAAGAGCTCAGATTAAGGATGCGGTCAATGTACTTCTCAACGGTGACGGTAACGGCAACGAAGCAAAGGTACTCACAACAGCATCAGGTGAGCTTACCTACAGCGACCTTCTCAACCTCTGGATGTCACTTTACCCCTACACAATGACAACCCTCATTGCTTCTCCCGACGTCTTCGCAAAGATTCTCTCAATGGACGAATTCAAGGATTCAGCCGCTTCACGCAGCTTTGACGGTACAGGCAAGGTTGTGACTCCCTTCGGCGCAGAGCTTCTCCGCTACGACGGTATGCCCGAGGGTACAATCATCGCACTTGACAAGAACTTTGCTCTTGAAAAGGTACAGGCAGGTAACGTTGTAACTGAAGCTGACAAGCTCATCGACCGTCAGCTCGAAAGAGCCGCAGTTACCTCAACAACAGGCTTCGCAAAGATTTTTGCCGACGCATCAGTTGCTCTCAAGGTAAACTGAGAGGAGGCGGACTATGTATACCGCTGATAATGTATGCTTTAAACTGAGAGACTACGCAGATATGTCGGATTTCACAAACACTCAGCTTCTGCCATCCTGCCAGACCGCTCTCGCATGGGTAAACGCAAGACTTAAAAGCGGTGTGGATGAGAATGACCCTCTCATCCTTACGACCGCCGTCGCTCTTGCTCATTACTTCTTTTTCATCTGCAGACTCTCAGACCCGGACAAGTACGAAAGCTATAAAGTGGGCGATGTTACAGTAAGAAAGGAGCCTCTCAAGCTTTTTCAGATTGAGAATGAGCTCCGCAGGCAGGCAATTGCCGATGCCGCACCTATTCTGAAGGATTGCGAGTTTTATTGCCGTGGCAGATAAGACAATCAGCCCCGCTCTGCTCAAAAGAAGCGGTGTCTCCCTTCGCATTTATTGCGATGTCACCGGCGAAGAAAAAATTTTCGATGCTTTTCTTCAGCCCCTCAGATACAAAAACAAGCTCTATATAAATCATCGCCCCACGGAGCTTGGCTTTGACACCTTTCAGAAGTTTCTTATGATAACCTCTCCCGATATCCCGCTTGAAAAGGTTGACGACTTTATCTATAAGCTCTACTTCGGAAAAATACGTCTGAAAATCGACCACTACGAGAAGATTTATCACGGCAATGAACCCTTCTATTACTGGTCGGTTGTAAGTAAGGAGGTAACAGCGTGAAAACAGATCAGCTTATTGACCGGCTTATTGAAGCAGTAAGCTCTACCGCTACGATGGAAATATATACAGATGCCATCAAAGGCTTCAACCGTGAGGAAATCAACAACCCCATAGACCGTCTGTATCTTTCCTTTACCCCCGACAGCGTTAAAACCACCTATTTCGAGGATGAAGCCTCAGGCACCTGCAAAAGAACCGAGGTCACTATAAAAATGACCGTGTACGCACCCACCAAGAGAAAGGCTCAGCAGATACATTCAATCACCGAGACCGCTACCGAGCTGGTTTCAGACGCCTTTATAGGCGAGCTGGCGGACTATTCCATAGGTAATCTTTCATACAACGAAAGTGTAAATGCACTCACCCTTCCCGTACTTTTCTGCTTTGTCTACAACGAATGCCCCCTGGGAGACGGCGAAGAGGAAGAGCTTGTAAACGAAAGAATACCCGAGGGCTTTTTCTGCAAATGCCACGTAAACAACACTGACGTACACCTGTCAGAGGCAGACCGCAGCTATCTCAACGAGCCCTATGTTATCGGTACCTACACCGGTGACGGCAACTCCGCGGGACTTGATATCAACCTGGGCTTCAGACCCAAGGCAGTAATTATCTACCGAAGTGCATATCACATTTCTTCCTACAGTACAAGCGACGGTACAAGCAACTGCTACATGGGTATAGCAATAGGTACAAGCTACACAAGAGGCCCACTTATTCTCGACAACGGCTTCCGTGTAAAGACTGTGACAACAAGCAGTGCAACTACCCACCTGAACGACCAGGGCGGAACCTATGCATATATAGCTTTCAAGTAAGAATAAAAGGGGCTGTTGTATATTAACACATCAGCCCCTTTACTTTAATTAAATGAAAAGTGAAGAATTCAGAACAAATCCTTTGTTTCTGAGAAATCAATTTAAACAAGACGGAGTTTTTGAAATTCCGAGAATAGAAAAGGACGAAGTAAGCCTTGAAAATATTGAATTAATCGGGTATGATAAGCTTAATGGGAAAGAAACCGATAAAATCGTGCATTTCTTTTTGGACGATTACAAGTTTGAAGCAATATGGAGGTAGTATTATGCATAATGAAAATATAATAACCTTTAGTCCTTTTGAAGATGCAGATGATTTCAAATTAAGTTTAATTAGAGGAAAAGAAATTGAATTTCATTATAACGGCATAAATTATGGTGTGTTTTATGACAAAAATTTTGAAAAAGCCTTCTATCTATGCTATTCTGACAGTGAAGCACAAGCCAACTACTTTGAAACCGTTGATGATCTACTTGACTGTATGATACAAAAGCAACCATTAAGAGATATCATTGCCCGGGTTGAAGTATTGCACAGGAATATTTGAAAATATTCATAGGAGCATTATTTTATGAACAACAAAGTTACCTTTGTCAATAAAAACCAATTTAAAGAATTGTCAGAAGCAAACGAAGAAAGCTTAAAAATAAGCATTGACGGCAAAAAAATCCGCTCATGGTCTGATTATTGGAGTGTAATATCGGAAGCTTTTTCTTTCCCTGAACTGCCTTCTTATATGAAGCCCGACTATCACAGCTATTATGATTTAATGACAGATTTAAGTTGGATTAAAAGCAAAAGCATAGTTTTAATAGTTAAAAACTCCAACAAATTCTTAGACGAAGATTTAAAATTAAGGAATATAATCATCAAAGATTTCAATGACAATCTTTTACCTTTTTGGGAGAAAGAGGTTTTAAAAACAGTTGTAGGAGGAGAAACCAGAAGCTTTTGCGTATATTTTGTAGAATAGCATAGCATCAAAATTTACAGGGCGGGATACTTCATCCCGCCCTATCTTCACTTATAAGAGATTATACCATCTTTTGAATTAACTAACCTTGTCCTCGGCGGGCTGTTTCTTTCCTTTTCCGCTAACCTTCCCCGCGATTGCAAAATTAGAATTGTTCATTGTCTTTAAGCCTCATAAAGCCCCGCGTATATTCCGCCCTTTAAGATAAGCTCATCGTGAGTGCCCTGCTCCTCGATGCCCTTATCGGTGAGTACGATAATCCTTGAGGCGTTTCTTACCGTTGAAAGTCGGTGAGCAATGGTGAAGGTTGTCCTGCCCTTGGTAAGCTCGGCAAGGGAGCGCTGAATATACTTCTCGCTTTCGTTATCAAGAGCCGAGGTAGCCTCGTCAAGCACAACAACAGGCGGATTTTTAACAAACACTCTTGCAATACTGATTCTCTGCTTCTGACCGCCCGAGAGCATTATACCCCTCTCGCCCACATAGGTATCATATCCGTCGGGAAGGGCGGCGATAAAGTCGTGAGCGCCCGCTCTTTTTGCCGCTTCCTCAGCCATTTCCCTTGTGGCATCGGGGTTACCGTAAAGAATATTCTCAAGCACCGTACCCGAGAAAAGGTAAACCTCCTGCTGCACAACACCTATGGCATTACGCAAAACTGACAGCGAAAGCTCGTTTATGTCCGTACCGTCGAGGGTGATTCTGCCGCCCGAAAGCTCGTAAAACCTTGAAAGCAGACTGCAAAGTGTAGTCTTGCCGCTTCCTGAGGGACCTACAACGGCAATATTCTCTCCCTTTTTAACCTCAAGATTCACACCGTCAAGCACTGTACCCTTTTCCTCGTCGTAGAAGAAGGATACATTTTCAAAGGAGATGTTACCCTCTACCCCGGAAGGCTCCTTATCGGCGGTTATACCCTTTTCCGAGGGCACCTCGAGTACCTCTGCGAAGCGCTCGACACCCGTTACACCCTTTTCAAACTGCTCGGTGAATTCAACAATTCGTTTAATGGAGGCTATGAGCATACCTATATAAAGAAGGTAGGCGGTCATATCGGCGGCAGTGATTTTATTCGTGATAAGGAAGTATCCGCCGAGTAAAATCATAACAAGGTACATAACACCGTCGAAAAGCCTTGTCACACAGTTGAGCCTTGCCATATACTTATAGGAATCGCACTGCACCTTGCTGAGCCTTGCACTTTCAGCGTTGAATTTCTCTCTTTCCAGGTCTTCGTTGGCAAAGCTCTTTACAACTCTTATACCGAGAAGGGTTGTCTCCGTCTGTGCATTGACATCACCCGTGATTTCTCTTCTCTCTTTAAAGGCAGAGCGCATTTTTCTGCGGAAATACATCGAGCCGAAGAATATGAGAGGTACGGCAACAAAGGTGGAAACAGTAAGAAGCGGATTTATCATCCAGAGTACAGTAAAGCTCACCGTAACCTTGACACCCGCAATGAAAAACTCCTCGGGGCAGTGGTGGGCAAACTCGGAGATATCAAAAAGGTCGGTTGTAATTCTCGACATAAGCTGTCCGACCTTGGTGGTGTCAAAGTATGAGAAGGGTGCGGTAAGAAGGTGGGAAAACATATCCTCACGCATATCCTTTTCGATTTTTACGCCCATACAGTGACCCACATAGGTCATATAGTAGCCCGCTACCATATCAACAACCTTGAGTGCCGCATAAATTCCCGCCATTGAAAGCACAAGGCGTACTGTAAGACGTGAAATATCAGTTGTAGCTATGGAGGTAATCTCCCTTACGATCATGGGCAGTACAAGCTCACAGCCCGTAGTAAGCCCCGCACAGAGAAGGTCAAGAAGCATTACCCTTCTGTGCTTTATGAAATAAGGTATAAACCATTTTTTGAGTGTACCCTTTTTAGTGTGTTTCATTTTGTATGCCTTCTTTATGCTGAATAAATTTCTGTTACAGAATAACCATGTTATATATTTTAACATCTGGTGCAAATTTTTTCAAGCATTATTTAAGGTAAGCGGCGGCGGTCAGCATGACGGAAAACTCTGCTGACAGTAAACCCAATTAACCCCTCAGTCTTTTTGCTGACGCAAAAATCCAGCTCCCCTTTCAGGGGAGCCGAGGCTTAACTTTTACTTTTCATCTGAAGACACAGAACCGTCGACTGTGCTTGTTTTTATTATCTTGTTAAAGCTACCTTTCTTCCAATTGTTTTTTCCTTCAATTTATTTAAACTATTTTTAAAGCTTAACAACTGTCCATGCTCTGTAAAAACAAAAAAGCTACAACAATGCTTCTTGCTCAAACTTCCGTCATCTAATTCTAAAAAGACTTCAATTTTTATGTGTCCTAAACGATCAATTTTAATAAATTTAAGCAACACACCCGGCGTTGTATTTGCACCAATTTCCCCACACAACCAACTAGTTTCCTTGATGTTTGTTCCTAAAAAAACGTCCAGTATATTTATTAAATCATTTATATTTGCATCTTGGATATAAACATTAGAAGTAACTTCTATAATATTTGTTTGACAAGTAATAGACACTTGAAAAAACTCATCGTCTTGCCATATTCTTTCAATTATTATATTATCAGTAACCATATAAACTCCTCATTTTAACTTAAAATCGTCAACCAAACCAATATAACACAAGGGACGGTTCTATATAAAGCCTAAACCGACACCTGTCAACTTACATTTTCAATATATCACAAAGCAAATACCTTGTCAATTGGTTTGCGGTCAGGCGGGCGGTGACGGTTAGTGCGGACACGGCAAGCCGTGTCCCTACGGTGATGTTTAACTTGCGGGACAAGCCTTTCCGCCTCCTCACCGTCGGGCGCGATTGCGAATTGCGAATTGCGCATTGCGCATTAAAAAAGCACCGCCTCAAAGCGGTGCTTTTTGCTGCTTAGCCGAAAAATGCCTTGTGTACTGCGGAAACTGCCTTGTCAGCATATTCCTTGTCGATGAGTACTGAAATTGTGATTTCACTTGTTGAAATCATATTGATGTTGATGCCTGCCTCGTAAAGAGCGCCGAACATCTTTGAAGCGGTGCCTGAGTGTGACTGCATACCTGCACCTACGATTGAAACCTTAGCAACTGTTGTGTCTGATGAAACAACTGCACCCTCCATATCGAAGATATCCTTGAGGATTGCAACTGCATCGTCTGCATTGCTGCTTGCACAAGTGAAGGAAATATCCTTTGTGCCGTCACGGCCTACTGACTGAAGGATAACGTCGATGTTGATACCCTTCTGAGCAAGTCTTGAGAACATCTTGAAGGCATTGCCGGGAATGTCCTTCATACCTACAACTGAAATTCTTGCGATGTCTGTATCCTTTGTAACGCCTCTGATTAACATTTTTTCCATGTTTGCTACCTCCCTGACTATGGTTCCGTCTTCTCTTACAAGGCTTGAGAGAACCTCTAATTCAACATTGTATTTTTTTGCCATTTCAACTGAACGGTTATTGAGCACCTGTGCACCGAGTGTTGCGAATTCAAGCATTTCATCGTAGGTGATGTCCTTGAGCTTCTGTGCATTTTCAACCTTTCTGGGGTCAGCGGTATAAACGCCTGTAACGTCGGTGAAGATCTGGCAACGGTCTGCGTGAAGAGCTGCTGCAATAGCAACTGCACTTGTGTCTGAGCCGCCTCTGCCGAGGGTTGTCATGTCATCGTACTTGTTAAGGCCCTGGAAGCCTGCAACGATAACGATTTTCTTACCGTCGAGCTCCTTCTGGAGTCTGTCAGGTGTAACCTCGCTGATTCTTGCTGAGCCGTAAGCTGAATTTGTCTTGAAGCCTGCCTGCCAGCCGAGAAGTGAGATTACGGGGCAGCCGAGCTTTTCGATTGCCATTGCAAGAAGTGAAATTGAAATCTGCTCACCTGCGGTAAGAAGCATATCCATTTCTCTCTTTGAGGCGTTGGGATTGATTTCCTTTGCCTTTTCGATAAGGTCGTCTGTTGTGTCGCCCTGAGCTGAAACAACTACAACCACATTATTGCCCTTCTTATATGTGTCTGTGATAATTGAGGCAACGTTGAAAACTCTTTCCGCATTGGCAACGGAAGAGCCTCCGAATTTCTGAACTATAAGAGCCATATTATATCCTCCCGATACAAAAGTTGATTATCAATAGTCGGCAACTCTGATAAGGCTGAGCACCTTTATACCCGCTGTCTCAAGCTTGCCCATAAGGTCTGCTTCCTTTGCAGTACCTGTAACAAATGCGATTTCCTTCTCATCACAGCCATCGTATGAAAGGTACTTAACCTCACCGAAGGTACTGTCAATGAGAGCCTTGTCTGTCTTTTCCGCTCTGATGTAAAGTGCGGTATCAGCCTCAAGATGAGAAGCAAGGCAGTTTTCCTTTGCAGCCTCCCAGCCGAAGAACTTGCGCTTTTCGTCGTTGGCAGCACAGTCGATAACGTCACCTACAACTGCAGATGCTGTTGCGAGCTTACCCGCGCCCTTACCGTACATAAGAACATCGCCTGTAGCGTCGCCTCTTACGAGACAAGCGTTGAATACATCATTGACGCCTGCAAGCATACTGTCCTTTGAAATAAGGCAGGGAGTAACCATAACAAGGATTTTATCATCCTCAAGCTTTCTTGTTCTTGCAAGAAGCTTGATAACACAGTCCGCACTGTCGGCATAAGCAACATCGCTGAGTGTGATTTTTGAAATACCCTCACAGTAAACACCCTCGGGATAAACGTGACTTCCGAAGGCAAGAGAAGCAAGGATACAGATTTTTCTCATTGCGTCAAGTCCCTCAACGTCTGCTGTGGGGTCCTTTTCAGCGTAGCCAAGCTGCTGAGCGAGTGCGAGAGCATCAGCAAAGCTCATACCCTCCACTATCATTTTAGTCAGAATGAAGTTTGATGTGCCGTTAAGAATACCCGCAATTTCACTTATTCTGTTACCTGCAAGACAGCGGCTGATGGGTCTGATAATGGGAATACCGCCACCTACCGATGCCTCGAAAAGGAAGTTGACATTGTTCTTTCTTGCAGCCTCAAGAAGCTCAAAGCCCTTTGTTGCAACAAGCTCCTTATTTGAGGAAACAACGTGCTTACCCTTGTTGAGACAGCGCATTGCAAAGTCAAAAGCAGGATTCACACCGCCCATTGTTTCAACAACTATATCAATATCGTCGTCGTTTACGATATCCTCAAAATTCTTTGTCATAAGAGAAGCAAAGGGACTGTCCGCAAAGTCTCTTATATCAAGAATTTTCTTGAGTGATAAAGAAACGTCACTGTTTTTAAGAATTGAATCGGAATTTTTGGTAATAACCTCAGCAACACCTGAGCCTACAACACCGAAGCCTAAAATTGCTACGTTCATTTTTTCACTACCTTTCTGTTTTTCCGCAGAAAACCAAGTTATAGGATATAATATCACATTTTATGCCTTATGAAAAGTATTTTCTTAAAATTTTTTTATTTTGTGAAATACATTGATTTTACAGCTGATATAGGTTAATATAATATAAATATAATACAAATTGTTCAATCAAAGGGGTGTTAACAGTGACAGCAGTAGAAAAAAGACGCAAATTTATAATCAACACAATATATTATGCCTTCATCGCCGTTATAGCGTACAGTGTTTATAAGTACGCCTTCGGTATTGCTTTTCCCCTTGTATTCGCTCTTGCAGTTGCGACCATTCTTCAGAGACCGAGAAACTTCATCGTCAGAAATTCCTTCATAAAAAAGGGCTTCGCATCCACTATATGCGTTATCCTGTTTTTCAGTATCATCGGTACGGTTGTTGTTCTTATCGGCATTAAGGTTTACGAGGAGGTACGCGGCTTCGCCGAATATGTCATCTCCCTTTTCAGCAATCTCGACAACCTTGTCAACACCGTTGAGGATTTCCTTTTCTCCTTTGCTGAGAGACTTCCCCGCTTTCTTTCAAAGCCGGCAACCGAGGGCCTTACCGGTCTTTTCGTACAGATAAGAGAGGCTATTGCGGGTAAAAGCACAGAGCTTACCGACAGCCTTGCAAGCGGCATCGGAGACAAGTTCGATGTTTCCTGGGTAACCGCTCCCCTTTCGGGCGTTATCTCCACCGTTTCACAGATTCCGTCCTACCTTATCTCCGTCGTTATTGCAATAGTTGCAACCTTCTTTATGACGGCAGAGTACGATTATATCACAAGCTTCATAAAGCTTCAGTTCCCCGCTGAAAAGCGCAAGGACCTTTCAAGAGCAAAGCGTCTTGTTTTCTCCTCACTGGGCAAGATGGCAAAGGCATATGCTCTTATTATGCTCATTACCTTCATCGAAATGTATGCGGGCCTTACAGTACTCAGCCTCACGGGTATTTTAACCACAGCTTATGCACCCATTCTTGCGGCTGTTATCGCTATTGTTGACATTGCTCCCATGCTCGGTACGGGTACAATACTTCTGCCCTGGACGGTCTACTCCTTCATTGCAGGCAACTATCCCCTCGCAATAGGACTCTTCATCATATACGTGGTCATCACCGTTATAAGACAGATTATCGAGCCCAAGCTCGTTGCAGGTCAGCTGGGACTTTCTCCCGTTATAACAATCTCTGCAATGTACCTCGGACTCAAGCTGCTCGGCTTCCTCGGTCTGTTCCTTGCACCGCTGACCATTATCATCCTCAAGCTTCTCCACGATGAGGGTATTCTCCATCTGTGGAAGTCTCCCGTCTTTGAGGCGGCAAAAAAAGCCAAAGAGGAAGAGGCAAAGAAAAAGGAAGAAGAGAAAAAGCAGACTGAAAAGTCCGCTGAAGAAAAGAAATAAACCTTAAGAAAGTTCAGGTAAACTTATGGATATTATTGTTGCAGGCTGCGGAAAAATAGGCTCATCACTTGTGCAGACCCTTGAAAAAGAGGGACACAATCTGACCATTATCGATGCCTCCGCAGAGGTAATCACCGAAATGACAAATATTTACGACGTTATGGGCGTGTGCGGAAGTGCCACTGACTGTGAGACCCTTCTCGAGGCAGGCGTTGATAACGCACGTCTTTTTATAGCCGTAACCGACTCCGACGAGCTCAATATGCTTTCCTGCTACATAGCAAAAAAAATGGGTGCTCATCACACCGTAGCAAGAATACGTAACCCCGAATATAACGACCGCTCTCTCGGCTTTCTCAGAGAGCAGCTCAACATTTCAATGGCAATAAACCCCGAGCTTCTTCTCGCTCAGGAGCTTTACAATCTGCTCAGGCTCCCCTCTGCCTTCAAGGTGGAATACTTCGCAAGACGTACTCTTGAAATGATAGAAATCCGCCTTAAGGAGGATTCCACACTGTGTAACAAAAAGCTTTTCAAGTTAAGAGAAAAGCAGGATCTTCAGTTCCTTATCGGTGCAGTACTCAGACAGGGTGAGCTTATAATCCCCGACGGTAATTTTGAGCTTAAGGCTGGGGATATAATCTCCCTTACCGCCGCACCCGGTGATATGCAGAAGCTTCTTAAGAATCTCGGTATGCTCAAGAAGGAATCCCGCAACATAATGCTTATGGGCGGCGGTAAGACCTCCTATTATCTTGCAAAGCAGCTTCTCTCCTCAGGATGCAACGTAAAAATAATCGAGCAGAAGGAGGACCGCTGTCTCGCTCTGAGTGAAGCCCTCTCCGATGCGGTACTCATTCACGGCGACGGTACCCGTCAGGAGCTTCTTCTTGAAGAAGGGCTCCGCTCTCACGATGCCTTTGTTACCCTCACGGGTATGGACGAGGAAAACATCCTCACCGGCCTTTTCGCCTCAGGTCAGAATGTACCTCAGGTCATTGCAAAGGTAAACCGCAAGGAGCTTGCATCAATGGCTGAAAAGCTCGGTCTTGACTGTACTCTTTCAACAAAGACTATCACCTCAGATATTGTGCTCAGGTACGTAAGAGCCCTCGAAAACTCAAGAGGCAGTAATATTGAGACCCTTTACAAGATAATGGACGGCACGGCTGAGGCTCTCGAATTCAACGTAAATCCCGACTCCGCAGTTATCGGTATTCCTCTCAAGGATCTGAAAATCAAATCGGGAATCCTTATCGCGGGTATTATCCACTCGGAAAAGAAGGCGGTTATCCCCGGCGGTAATGACAGTATTGCAAATGGAGATAAAGTCATCGTACTTGCGGCCGACAGAAGACTCAGCGACCTTGACGATATTCTCAGATAAGGAGTGTACCCATGAACAGACGAATGGTGCTCTATACTGTGGGTACTGTTATAAAAATCGAAGCAGCTCTTATGCTTCTGCCCACAATATGTGCTCTGATATACAAAGAAAGCTGCGTAAAGGCTCTGCTTATATCAATCGCACTTTCTCTTGCAGCGGGCTTTGCCCTTACCCTCATTTCCCGACCGGGAAACAAGGTTATCTACGCCCGTGAAGGCTTCATAACCGTTGCACTTGCATGGATTGCTCTTTCAGCCTTCGGTGCACTGCCCTTTTATATAAGCGGAGAAATCCCTTCATATATTGATGCCTTCTTCGAAACGGTAAGCGGCTTCACCACAACGGGTGCTTCTATTCTCGGCAACGTTGAGGCTATGAGCCGTGGACTTCTCTTCTGGCGAAGCTTCACACACTGGATAGGCGGTATGGGTGTGCTTGTTTTCATTATGGCTATCATACCCTCTCTTTCCGACAGAAGTATACATCTTCTGCGTGCGGAGGTACCCGGTCCTATTGTCGGTAAGCTCGTACCGAGAATAAAGCAGACCACACGCATTCTTTACATCATTTATATGGCTCTTACTGCCATAATGTTTTTCCTTCTTCTTGCGGGCGGTATGCCCGTTTTCGACTCGATTGTCCATTCAATCGGTACTGCGGGTACAGGCGGCTTCGGCATAAAAGCAGACAGTGTCGGCTCCTACAGTCCCTACATTCAGTGGGTAATCACAATTTTCATGCTTATCTTCGGTGTGAATTTCAACATCTATTACCTTATTATCCTTAAAAAATTCAAGCCTGCTTTCAAGAGTGCAGAGCTTTGGTTCTATTTAGGTGTGGTAGCAGCTTCAACCGTCACCATCGCAGTAAATGTTGCGCCTATGTTCGGCAATCTTTCCGAAACAGTAAGGCACTCCGCCTTCCAGGTTGCAACGGTTATCTCAACAACAGGCTTTTCAACGGTCGACTTCAATCAGTGGCCCGCCCTTTCCAAAACAGTACTTTTCCTTCTTATGTTCACCGGCGGCTGTGCGGGTTCGACAGCGGGCGGCTTCAAGCTCACCCGAGTATTTATTCTTCTCAAAAATATCAAGCGTGAGCTTAAAAAGCTTCTTCACCCGAGAAGCGTCAACGCTCTCAAATATGAAGGCAAGCGTCTTGACGAAAACACGGTAGGCTCGGTAGGCACATATCTTTCAATTTATGCCTTCTTCCTTTGCGGAATACTTCTTCTGCTTTCCTTCGAGCCCTTTGATTTTGAAACAAACGTTACCGCAACGGTTGCCTGCTTCAACAATATCGGTCCCGGCTTCGGAGCAGTAGGCCCTGCCGCAAGCTTTGCAGAGTACTCACCCTTCGGAAAGATACTGCTCTCCTTTGCAATGCTTTTCGGCAGACTTGAGATTTATCCGCTGTTTATAGCCTTCTCCCCCTCCACCTGGATAAAAAAGTAAGATACTATCATACAAACAAAAAAGAGGTCGGGTGACCTCTTTTTTATTTGCCTTTTTATTAAAATCCGATTTCCTCGCCTACGAGAATAACGTGGATTCTTTCCTTTTCTCTGCTTCTTCTTGTAATTACAATCTGATTGCAGATACAGTCAGGACTCATACAGTCCCCGCATTTACCTGTAGCGGAGCAGGGAGTATTCTTGCCGAGACGTATTGTATTCGGCGGTGAAGCCATATTGCGTACTCTGTTATATGCCTCGTCTCTGTCTGTAACAACCTTGTTCATACCTGCAAGTACGATAACCTTTGAGGGGCCGAAGATAAGAGATGCAACTCTGTTTCCGTTGCCGTCGATATTCATAAGCTCACCGTCAAGAGTAATCGCATTTGTACCCATAAGGTAGTAATCTGCAGTAAATGCCTTGAGATAATATTCCTGCATATTGTCGCCGTAAAGAGCTCTGTCGATAACCTCGCAGTCGCCTCTTTCACTGAGCTTTTCGGGAATTTCGCAATCCTTGAGGCTCATACTGCCGCCCCAGGTAACGCTTGAGCCTTCCTTAATCATTGAAAGCACAAGGTCAGCACACTCCTCCTTTGTAGCACAGTAGTAGCCGCACATATTTCTTTTTTCAATTTTCTCAATAATTGATTTTGCCTGCTTTTCTCTGGCAAGAGCAACCATTTCAAGCATATTCTTCATCCTTTCGGTTTTCTTTATAGCTTTATTTTAACAAAAAACGCCTGATTTTTCAATAGGTTTTTCCCTCTTGTAAACTGACATTTTTTTAGCATAATCTTTCTCTTTTTGCTGTACAAACTATATGAGAAGGGCTCTTTTCTGCCTTTTTTCAGTGTAAAAATTCCAAAAATAAACTAAAGAAAAAAATATTTAGTAAACTTTTCACAAAAAGCGGAAAAAGACTTTATTTTTTATTTTTTTGATGGTATAATACACAAGTTAGATTATGGCAAAAAATAATTTGTTAATTCACACTTTTCATTTGTATATAAAATTTAAGCAAACTTCCGGACAAAAAAAGCGGAAAGAGGAGATTGATTTTGGAAAAGCTCGTTATTCACGGCGGCAACCGTCTTTGCGGCGAAGTGGAAATCAGCGGTGCTAAAAATGCAGCAGTTGCAATTATACCCGCCACCCTTCTTGCTCAGGACGTATGCCGTATTGAGAATATCCCCAACATCAGTGATGTTACCTGTATGATAAGAATACTTAACCAGATGGGCGCACAGGTTAAGTACATCAATAAGCATACACTTGAAATAAATACCAAGACCGTCAATTCGTACATTATCCCCCACGAAATGACAAAGCAGCTTCGTGCATCCTATTATCTTATAGGTGCTCTTCTGGGCAGATACTGCAGAGCAAAGGTTGCTCTTCCCGGCGGCTGTAACTTCGGAGTACGCCCCATCGACCTTCACATCAGAGGCTTTGAGCTTTTAGGTGCAAAGACCACTGTTGAAAATGCGATGATCAACGCATCTGCAGACCACCTTACAGGCAGTGCCATCTATATGGACAAGGTTTCTGTCGGTGCTACAATAAACATTATGCTTGCCGCAGTAAAGGCAAGAGGTCTTACAATAATCGAAAATGCCGCTAAGGAGCCTCACATTGTTGACCTTGCAAACTTCCTCAACGCTATGGGCGCTGACGTAAGGGGTGCAGGTACCGACGTTATCAAAATCAGAGGCGTTTCACAGATGCACGGTTGTACCTATTCGATTATCCCCGACCAGATTGAGGCAGGTACCTATATGGTTGCCGCTGCAGCTACTGCAGGTGATGTGCTTGTAAAGAACGTCATCCCCAAGCATCTTGAGTCAATCACAGCTAAGCTCATCGAAGCAGGCTGTACCATAACCGAGTACGATGATGCGGTAAGAGTTCAGTCCGACGGAAACTTCAAGAAGTTCAACATCAAGACTATGCCCCATCCCGGCTTCCCCACCGATATGCAGCCTCAGATGGCAACACTTCTCACCGTTGCCAAGGGTACAAGCATCGTTTCCGAGGGCGTATGGGATAACCGCTTCAAGTATATCGACCAGTTCATCCGTATGGGCGCAAACGTTCAGGTTGACGGTACTATCGCCGTATTTGAAGGTGTTCAGGAGCTCACAGGTGCACCCGTCAGAGCAGACGACCTTCGTGCAGGTGCCGCAATGATTATTGCAGGTCTTATGGCAAGAGGTACCACCGAAATCGAGGATATCATCTACATCGACAGAGGCTACGAAAACTTCGTTGAGAAGTTCAGAGAGCTCGGTGCGGATATCTACCGTAAGGAATTCGACGACAACGACAGAAAGACCGTCAGCGCAGGCTGAAAACCATAAACATCTAAGACTGTTGCAACACACCCGTAAGCGACAGTCTTTTTTAATGACTTAAGGAAAGGAAACACCCGAATGGCAAGATTCTGCTCCCTTTTTTCATCCTCATCAGGCAACTGTACCTTCATAGGCTCATCTAAAACCGGCATTCTCATTGATGCAGGTGTCAGTACCAAGCGCCTTAAAGAGGCACTTCTTTCAAGAGAAATAGATCCCGCCTCCATTGCGGGTATTTTCATAACCCACGAGCACAGCGACCATATAAAAGGTATGCGTATTCTTGCTTCAACCTTCCGTATTCCCGTCTACGGCTCCGAGGGCACAATTTCCGCACTTGAGGAAATCGGTCAGGTGACCGCCAAATTCCCCTACGGTGTTATCAGCAAGGACGGATTTGAGGTGGGCGACCTTTTCGTCAAGCCCTTTGCAATACCTCACGATTCAGCCGAAGGCTACGGCTACCGCATTACTCTCCCCGACGGACAGTGTGCCGCCGTTGCTACAGATACGGGTCACATCAGCGATGAGATAATGAATAACTTCCGTGGCTGTCAGCTCGTTATGCTCGAGTCCAACCACGATGTGGCTATGCTCCAGAACGGCCCCTATCCCTACCATCTCAAAAGGCGCATCCTTTCCCCCAACGGACACCTTTCAAATGCCGACTGTGCAAAAACAGTAGTCGAGCTTCTGAAAAAGGGTACTACAAGATTCTTCCTCGGTCACCTCAGTACGGAAAACAACTTCCCCGACCTTGCATATCAGGAAAGCTATGCCGCACTTACCGAGGCGGGAGCAGTACTTTCAAGGGACTATCTTCTCGAGGTCAACAAAAAAGAAAACGATTGCGGAATTATCCGCTTCTGAGGTGATATTATGGTAAATCTCACTGTTATATGCATCGGCAAGCTCAAGGAGCAGTACCTTCGTGATGCTTCAAAGGAGTACGAAAAAAGACTTTCCCCCTATAAGATAAGTATTGTTGAGCTTGGGGAAGAAAAAATCGGCAACAATCCCTCGGACAAGGAAATACATAGCGTTATCGAGGCAGAGGGTAAGCGTATTATTGAAAAGATACCCAAGGGTGCCGCAGTTTATACAATGTGTATTGAAGGCAAGCAACGCTCAAGCGAAGAGCTTTCTGCCGAGCTCGACTCACTGGCAGTTTCGGGCATCAACACCGCAGTATTCGTAATAGGCGGCTCCTACGGTCTGAGCGACGAGGTAAAGGCTCTTAGTAAGAACAGAATCTCAATGAGCCGTATGACCTTCCCCCATCAGCTTGCAAGGATTATGCTCCTTGAACAGCTCTACAGAGCGACACAGATTTCACAGGGTACAAAATATCACAAATAAGACACATTCTTTTAAAAGTTTCTTCTTATATTTTCTCTCATTTTCTATTGATTTACCTTAATGCATATGATATAATTCGTTGGCGCAAAAAATGGATTTATAATAAAATAATGGAGGATTCAAAAATGGAATTTTTCGGCATGACAATTTTCGGCTCCCTCAGTGGCGGAGCACTCATGGCAGTTGCAGCAGTTTTATTCGTTGTAGGTCTTGTTGCAATCATCAAGGGCGGCGACTGGTTCGTTGACTCAGCTGCATGGTTCGCAGAAGCAACAGGTATTCCCAAGTTCGTTGTTGGTGCAACAGTCGTTTCATTCGCAACAACACTCCCCGAGCTCCTCGTTTCAGTAAGAGCTGCTATGAACGGCTCAGCACAGCTTGCTATCGGTAATGCTGTTGGCTCAGTTACAGCAAACACAACTCTCATCATGGGCGTTTCACTCGTAGCAATGGCAGGCGTCATCAAGAGAAAGAGCTTCTCACTCAAGGCAGGTCTCCTTCTCGGTGCAGCAGTTGCTCTTACCGCACTTTCAATGGGCGGCGCACTTCCCACCTGGTCAGCATTCATCCTTTGGGCTATCTTCCTTGTATTTATGATAAGCAACCTTCTCGAAGGCAAGAAGGCAGCAGCAAGCGAAGAGGTTGATACCTACGAAAAGAAGGAAATCCCCTCAAAGATCCTCTTCTTCATACTCGGTACTGCAGGTATCGTCCTCGGTGCAGAGTTCCTTGTTGGTTCAGGCCAGACAATCGCTAAGGGCTTCGGCATCAGCGAAGCAATCATCGGCTTCACAGTTATCGCTCTCGGCACATCACTTCCCGAGTTCGTAACAACACTTACAGCTATCAAAAAGAAGGAAGCAGGTCTTTCAGTTGGTAACATCATCGGCGCTAACATCATCGACCTTACTCTTATCCTTCCCGTATGTGCAATTATCGGTGGCGAAGCACTCCCCGTAACAAGTGCAAACCTCACCTTCGACTTCCCCGTTTGTATCGCAGCCTGTGCAGTAGCAGTTATTCCCACAATCATTCAGGGTCGCTTCAAGAAGTGGCAGGGCTTCGTTCTTCTCGGCATGTATGCATCTTACATCGCTCTTCTCGTACTCAACGAGTTCGGCATCGTAGCACTCGGCGGCACAACCGCAACAGATGCAGTTGCAGCATTCCTCCCCGTACTTGCATAATTCAGCAAACAATCAAAAAGGAACCGTTTTCACGGTTCCTTTTTTTAGGTCGGTATCCGGTAGTAACGCGGTGGGATGGCGTGGTTGGAGGGAGTGACCATCTTCTTTTTCATCTTCCTGTTTCAATGATATATCAGCCGAGGTATCGCTCAAGCCGCTCGGGCTCATCCTTTGTCCGGAGCGACAAAGGATGCAAAGCGCTCTTTTTTTCGTACATCATACATAGTACTTTTCCGTCAGAGATTTCCCGCCTGAAAAAAGAAGACTACGAAGCGATTCGGTTGTGCTTTTACCGCACACCAAAGCTTCGACTTTGCTGACACCGCAGATGCCTGACGCTTGCGAAGGGTTGTACTTTTCAGTTAAAATCAGCCCGCCTTCGTCATCTTTTTTCATGGAGCGACCAACAGAGTGCATTTACCTAATTTGAAAAAACTCCCTGTCAATAAACCTTACGAAAGGCTGGAGGGATTCTCTTACTGAAACATCTTTGTGAGCGGTCAGCGAGAGTCGAACTATACGGGTCTTAAATTGCAGACGATAACAATAGACAAGTTAACAAGCTGACTAAAGAGTACAACCTAGCGTTCTCCTTTGTAGAATGTAAAAGTAAGCTGAGCTGTGAAAAGGGCGAGCCGTGGTAAGAATATACGGGAGAAATGTTGAGCCCACAGATGCCGAACAAGTCAGTCGGGGGCAATGTTTTTTCGTTAGTTAAACCTCAAGGGTGGTATCAGCGAAACTGCTTTCGGACGGATAGCACCAAAAAGAGCGCTTTGCATCCTTTATCGCTCAGGATAAAGGATGAGCCCGAGCGGCTTGAGCGATACCACGGTTGATACATTATTGAAACATCAAGGTGAAAAAGCAGTACTTTGCCGTTAATCGGGTGTAGGGAGGTACATTGCAATCGGTCGCCGTGGGCGACGACCGCTACGGGATGTATTTTATATAAATGAGGCGGTAGAAAGTAGCGTGATAGTCCCTCCCGTCACCCTTGCGGATGCCACCTACCTCAATGAGGGAGGTTGTTCTCCCACCTCGCCGGGTACAACCTCACCGTCCCCCCCACGCAAAGCGAGTACGAAAAGAAAACCGCAAACATTAAAGAGCAATCCATTTTCATCGGATTGCTCTTTTCTTTATATATCATTATATATGCACTTTTCATTGCGCTCGCCGCGCAGGCATTCTTTTCTTGAAAGAAAAGAATCAAAAGAACTTTTATTATTTTCCGCTCTTTATTTTATCCCAATAGGCTTTAGCCGCCTGTTCATTTTTATTATCCCCATAGGTATAATACCGCTTGTTTTTTATCGCATCAGGCAAATATTGCTGTTTGACATAATGATCAGGATAATCATGGGGATACTTGTAAAACTGTCCCTTGTTGTTATTATCCTCACCGTCATAATGCATATTCTGAAGCTGTCTGGGTATAGGCCCCGACTTACCGCTTCTGATATCGGCCGCCGCCGCATCATAGGCAAGGTAAGCCGAGTTTGACTTTGGACTGTTACACACAAGTACAACCGCATCCGCAAGAGGTATTCTCGCCTCGGGAAGGCCCACCATAAGGGCAGTATCAACCGCTGCCTTGACGATAGGTATTATCATCGGGTAGGCAAGACCCACATCCTCAGCGGCACAGACCATAAGTCTTCTCACCGCCGAAGGCATATCCCCCGCCTCAAGAAGTCTCGCAAGATAATGGAGTGCCCCGTCAGCATCAGAGCCTCGCATACTCTTCTGAAACGCAGAGAGAATGTCGTAATGCTCGTTGCCCTCTCTGTCGTACTTCATCGAGCTCTTCTGTGTAAGCTCATCTGCGGTTTCCCTTGTAATATGTATCTTACCCTCTTCGTCAGGAAGAGTACTGAGCACGCAAAGCTCAACACTGTTGAGTGCCTTTCTCACATCACCGCCGCAGGAAAATGCAATATGACGTACTGCATCAGCCTCTGCTTCAACAGTAAGTCCCCTTTCCTCCGCAAGGAAGCCGAAGCCCCTTTCAACGGCAGGGATTATATCCTCAGCGGTAACACTCTTGAATTCAAACACAGTTGAACGGCTCAGAAGTGCCCCGTGAATATAGAAATAAGGATTTTCCGTAGTCGATGCGATGAGAATTATCTCCCCACGCTCTATGTAATCGAGAAGAGTCTGCTGCTGCTTTTTATTGAAGTACTGAATCTCATCAAGGTAGAGTAAAATTCCCTCGGGTGCGGCAAGAGTATCAAGCTCACCAACAATCGCTCTGATATCCGCAGTTGAAGCAGATGTACCGTTGAGCTTATGGAATTTTCGGTTGGTTTTCTTTGCAATTATACTCGCAAGAGTAGTCTTACCCACGCCTGACGGGCCGTAAAATATGAGATTGGGAATCTGTCCCGATTCAATAACATTGCGAAGCGCCTTGCCCTTACCGAGAAGGTGCCTCTGACCTACAATATCCTCTATTGAAGAAGGTCTTATTCTGTCTGCTAAAGGTGCTTTCAAGCTTCTCACCTCATTGATTTTATAATATCACCATTTAGAGTGTATCTTCTCTTGCCCACGCTCTTTTTTCCGTACTCTATAGCCTCAGTGGGACAGAAGCTTATACAAGCCATACAGTGAGTACAGCCCTCGCCCCAGACGGGCTTTCCGTCAACGAGCTTTACTGCATTTGCGGGACATACTTTTTCACATTTTCCGCAAGCGGTACATTTACTGTCAGCGTAAAAGCTCTTCGACTTAACACAAAGAGCATAGAACATCTTGTTTACTATACCGCTCTTGAGTTTGCCGGCTATACCTCCGTTTTCAGCGGTAAGAGTACCGCCGTCAGAAATTACCCTTGAAATTTCTTCGAGAGTCTTTTCTGAAGCCTTTATTATTTCCAGACTTCTCTCAAGGGACGGTGAATCAAACATAGCGATGTAGTTTTCAGGCATCTTCACCGCCACAGTACCCTTATAGATAAATCCGAGCTCATCGCATAAGGCCTTGTTGTATTTACCCGCATTGCCGATATCATCGCCGCAGGTCATAACAAAGTAAGCGTTTTTATTTCCGCTGAAGGTTGATTTTTTAAGAAATGCCGTAAATATGTGGGGCATCTGCCAGCTATAGGTGGGTGCAACAAAAACATAGGGCTCATCTGATGTGAAGTCGCCCTTTTTTCCGCCCTTTATGAGATGGTTTGCATCTGTGACCGGTATCGTTGTAAAGGATGAAATTTTCTTCCCGCAATAGCTACTGTTACCCGTACCTGTAAAGCATATTATCATAATATTACCTCTTATCCATCAGTTCAGCGGCAA
This sequence comes from Clostridia bacterium, assembly GCA_017555765.1. Classification (GTDB taxonomy): domain Bacteria; phylum Bacillota; class Clostridia; order Oscillospirales; family Acutalibacteraceae; genus UBA6857. The sequence continues at coordinate 26,527 of JAFZFT010000171.1, forward strand.
GTGCCTCTATCTGTGCGATACTTGTCTCATCAAGTGCCGAGCGTACAGTAACAGCAGAGTCTGCGAAGATTATATTCTTACTGTTTTCGAAGTGAGCCTTCATCTTTTTTATCGCCATAGGACCCCAGCTTCCGTTTTCGATGAAAGCGAGTCTTCTGCTCTGATAGAATCTTTCAGTGAGCCCGTCAATGAATTGCTTCATAAAGGGGAAGATATCACCGTTGTAGGTTGTAGTGGCAAGTACGAGAGTGCCATAGCGGAAGGCATCCTCGATGCACTCTGCCATATCCTCTCTTGCAAGATCATTGAGTACGACCTTTTTGCAGCCCTTTTCGAGAAGCTTTTCCTTAAGAAGCTCCACCGCCTTTTTTGTGTTGCCGTAAACCGAGGTATAAGCAATACACACTCCGTCGCTTTCAACATCATAGGATGACCAGGTCTTATAAAGGTCAAGATAATATCCCAGGTTCTCTTTAAGAATGGGGCCGTGAAGAGGACAGATAATATCTATGGGAAGGTCCTTTGCCTTGCCTAAAAGAGTCTGCACCTGCACACCGTACTTTCCGACGATGCCGAAATAGTAGCGTCTTGCTTCACAAGCCCAGTCCTCCTCTGCATCGAGAGCACCGAATTTACCAAAGGCATCAGCTGAGAAAAGTACATTATCAGCACTGTCGAAGCTGAGCATAACCTCAGGCCAATGCACCATAGGAGCAAAAACAAAGGTGAGCCAATGTCTGCCGAGGCCGAGAGATTCTCCGTCCTTGACAGTGAGCTTCGGATTTTTGATATCACCGAAAAATGCCTTTATCATAGCAAAGGTCTTTGCATTACCCACAATAACCGCCTCGGGATAAGCCTCACAGAAGGCGGCAAGGCTTGAGCTGTGATCAGGCTCCATATGATGGATAATAAGATAGTCGGGACTCTTGCCGTCAAGAGCATTTTTTATGTTAGAAAGCCACTCGTCTGCAAAGCGGGCATCAACAGTATCTGTTACCGCAATTTTTTCATCAAGAATTACATATGAATTATAAGCCATACCCTCGGGAACAACATACTGACCCTCGAAAAGGTCAATTTCTCTGTCATTTACACCGACGTATAAAATATCCTCTGTGATTTTCATTCTGCATTCTCCTCGTACATCATATAATAGCTGTGCAGCTTTTCCTTCTCGTAATAATCGTGACGGATAACCTTAAAGCCGAGCTTTTCGTAGAATTTAACATTATCCTCCCTCTGCGCCTCAAGTCCGAGCTTATAGCCCTTTGCAGTAAGGTCCTTTATGCCCTGCTTTATAAGAGCTGAAGCAATACCCTTGCCCTGATGAGCGACGTCGGTGAAAACAGGTGAAATTATCTTTGTGTTTTCAGGGAAAACCTTAACATCAAGGTGGCTGTATGCCGAAAGAGTCTTTATTGTGTTGGGAAGATACACGCAAAGAAATACCCAGTTGGGGCAGAGAAGAAAGTCGAACATATTATATTCATTGTGAGCATCACGCCAGACGCATATGCCTCTTTTTTCTTCATCCTCGTAAATTATATCCTCACGGTTGGAGGTTGAAAGACGCTCCATCATAAAATGGTAAATATATTTCTTACGGATTTTCTCATTCTTTGTCGCATAGGAATGTACGGGATCATTGACATAAGCCTCAGCCGCCATCCTTGCGTAATATTTAAGAGTTTTTCTGTCAAATTTTCTCTTACTCATACTGTCCTCCGAGTTCATTCGTTGACTGATATTGTACCATAAACAGACGGAAAACTCAACAGATAATCTCCACATAGCCCTTTAAAAATTTTCCATATTTCTAAATTACAATATTGTTACAATCATTTATTCTCCATCTTTTTTGTGATATTCTTTTATTGGTAATTTTGAAAGGAGTGATATTTCTGAACAGGATAAAAAACTTTATCGTCGGTGAAATATCAGCTATGAAAAAAGAGCTTAACATATTCGAATACATTTTCTGGTGGATGCTGAGAGTCGCAATGGTCGTTGTGCTCGTTATCCAGTATAAGGATGACCCAACCAACATCAAGACTCTATTGCTCTCGCTTAATCTTCTTGCCACCTTTGCCGTACCCCTCATCCGTCTTCTGCTTTTCCCCAAGGCATTTTTCGGAAAGCTTCCCTTCCACTGTCAGACATGGCTGAATCTTCTTATCGTTTTCGCCTCCTTCCTGAGCCACGGACTCGATTTCAACCACGATGTAACAAGCTGGGATAAAATCCTGCACGTGATGATGGGCTCCGTAGTCCTTCTTATAGGCAACGAGATTGTCGAGCCTCTTATGAAAAAGGGTGACAAAGCCTCAAAGGGCTTCAGAATACTTACCGCAACGGGCTTCTCCTTCTTTGCAATCGTAGCATGGGAAATTTACGAATTCATCGTTGACTA
>JAFZFT010000026.1 GCA_017555765.1 Clostridia bacterium
AACCTGTCAGGATTTACCTTGCATTGTTGTTCTTGCTCGGTTATACTCACACTACAAGAGCTACATCAGGCTCGTAGTATTCTTTATCTGCGTCCTTGATTCCGCCGGTAACGCCGAGGAACTTGTTGAGAAGACGCTTGAAGCATTCAAGACCTGTGATGATGTATCTTAACATCTGAGGATAACCATCCCTCTTCTCTTCAAACACTGCATAGAGTGTTACCATACCTGTTACCTCGATAGGATCACCGGGATAATAGTACTCGCCTGTTTCTGCGTGCTGCCAACAAACAAACTCGTAATCAACTGAAAGAGGAGTATCCAGTGTAACCTTTGCCATAACGGGAGCCTTGAAGGTGATTGTGGGAGAGGGCTTATACATAAGTGAAACCATCGAAAGAGTCTCCATCTCGTAATGGATACCGTAGCTGAGCACTGCATCCTCACTTTCCTCCTGCTCGGGAAGACCGAGTGAGCCGCCGATACCGCCAATAACTTCATCAAGACCTGCATATCCGGTTACACCGAAGCATGATGTAAAGCAGAGAACTGCAAGAATAATTGCTATTACTTTTTTCATAAAAATTACCTCCTTTTATGAGTTAATACATTATACAACAGAATAAGGCTCTGTATATTTCTAAATTGTAAATATATTGTATTTTATTGGAAAAATACGGTGCCTGGGTAAAGAAAATTCAAAATAAGGTTTACTTTTCACTAAAAAAACATTACTATATATAATAGGATAGTTTGCAGAAAGGAGCAGCGGCATGAATATAGTACCTATGGCGAAAAAACATATTCCGGGGATAGCTCTGCTGGAAAAGGAATGCTTTTCCGAGCCCTGGAGTGAAGATGGTCTTACCTCGGAGCTTACAAACAGTCAGGCGCGGTTTTTCGTCTGCGAGGAAGAGGTCGAAGTCCTCGGCTATATGGGTATGCACATCGTACTTGATGAATGCTACATCGCAAACGTTGCCGTTTATCCCCACCATAGACGAAAAGGCATCGGTGAAGCTCTTGTAAAGTACTGTAGCGACATTGCCGAAAAGGAAAACTGCTGTTTTATTACTCTTGAGGTACGGAAAAGCAACCTCGGAGCTATTGCACTCTATGAAAAAAACGGATTTCTTACCGTTGGTGAGCGAAAGGATTTTTACTCACACCCCAAAGAAAACGGACTTATTATGACAAAGGAGCTCAGGTGATACAATGAAAATTTTAGCTATAGAATCCTCCTGTGACGAAACTGCCGCAAGCGTTGTTGAAGACGGCAGAAAGGTACTTTCAAATGTGGTTGCTTCTCAGGTTGAGGAGCATAAAATATACGGCGGTGTTGTGCCTGAAATAGCATCGAGACGCCACGCTGAGGCTATCAGCGGCGTTGTGGACAAGGCTCTTTCCGATGCTTCTCTCACTCTCGACGACATTGATGCGGTTGCAGTAACCTATGCACCCGGTCTCATCGGCGCACTTCTCGTGGGCGTAAACTACGCAAAGGGACTCGCTTACAGTAAAAAGCTCCCTCTTATTCCCGTACATCATCTGCGCTCTCACATTGCGGCCAATTACATAACACATCAGGAGCTTAAGCCGCCCTTCTTCTGCCTCGTTGTCAGCGGCGGTAACACTGCTATGGTTGAGGTTAAGGATTATACCGACTTTAAGATTATCGGACGTACCCGTGACGATGCGGCCGGTGAGGCTCTCGACAAGGCTGCCCGCTCAATGGGTATCCCCTACCCCGGCGGTCTTAATATGGACAGACTCGCAAAGAACGGCGACAGTACTGCATTCAAGTTCCCCGTACCCAAGGTTGAGGGCTGTCCCTACGATTTCAGCTTTTCAGGTCTCAAGACCTCGGTTATAAATATAATCCACAACGCTGAGCAGAAGGGTGTGGAAATCAACAAGGCTGACCTCGGTGCATCCTTCCAGAAGGCGGTTTCCGACTGTCTTTGCAGAAATGTACTCAAGGCTATGGAGGACACGAGACACAAAACCCTCGTTGTTGCGGGTGGTGTTTCAGCTAATTCAGTACTGAGAAAGGCTCTCACCGAGCTTTGCGAAAAGAAAAAGTATAAGCTTTACCTTCCCGAGCTTTCACTCTGCGGCGACAATGCGGTTATGGTCGGCTCACAAGGGTATTACGAATACCTGAGCGGAAATATTGCAGGGCTTGAGCTTAATGCCTTTGCGGGAAAGAATATTGAGGAGAAGTAAGGGATTCTAGGGACTAGGGATTAGGGATTAGCAGGACGGCTGAGAGCCGTCCTTTTTTGTGGCGGCAAGGTTTTGTTTTCCACAAATCTTAACCTTTTCCGAAGGAAAATATTTCACCCGCGTTGGCGCGTAACTACCGACTACTGACTACTAATCCCTATTCCCTTAAAAGCATTGACTTATGCTAAAGATTATACTATAATATATAATTGATATATAATGACTTTACATTATAGAATATATATGAAAAGAGGCAAATACAATGAGCGAATACAAAATAGCTACCAAGTGTATCCACGCAGGCTACACACCTAAAAACGGTGAACCCAGACAGATCCCCATCGTTCAGAGTACAACATACAAATACGATTCAAGCGTTGAAATGGCAAAGCTTTTTGACCTTGAGGCTTCAGGCTATTTCTATACACGTCTTCAGAATCCTACCAACGATGCAGTTGCTGCAAGAATTGCCGCTCTTGAGGGCGGTGTTGCCGCAGTACTTACCTCATCAGGTCAGGCTGCAAACTTCTTTGCAATCTTCAACATCTGCTCAGCGGGTGACCACGTTGTTTCATCAAGTGCAATCTACGGCGGTACCTTCAATCTCTTCAACGTTACTCTTCGCAAGCTCGGTATCGAATTCACCTTCGTAAACCCCGACTGCTCGGAGGAGGAGCTCAATGCCGCTTTCAAGGAAAACACAAAGGCTGTTTTCGGTGAGACAATCTCCAACCCCTCACTTCAGATTCTTGATATTGAAAAGTTCGCAAATGCAGCTCACGCTCACGGCGTACCTCTTATCGTTGACAACACCTTCCCCACACCCATCAACTGCCGTCCCTTCGAATTCGGTGTTGATATCGTGACTCATTCCACCACAAAGTATATGGACGGTCACGCAACTCAGGTTGGCGGTGTAATCGTTGACAGCGGTAACTTCGACTGGACAAAGAGCGACAAGTATCCCGGTCTTACAACCCCCGATGACAGCTACCACGGTATTACCTATACCGAGCGCTTCGGCAAGGGTGCATACATCACAAAGGCTGTTGTTCAGCTTATGAGAGACCTCGGCTCAATCCCCGGTCCCCAGAATGCATTCCTTCTCGGCCTCGGTCTTGAAACTCTTCATCTGCGTATGGAAAGACATTGCAGTAATGCTCTCAAGGTTGCAGAATTCCTTAAAAACAGTGATCTCGTTTCATGGGTTTCATATCCCGGTCTCGAGGGTGACGCACAGTACGATATCGCTAAGAAGTATATGCCCAAGGGTACCTGCGGTGTTATTTCCTTCGGCGTAAAGGGTGGCAGAGAGGCCGCAACCAAGTTTATGGATTCACTCCGCCTTGCTTCAATCGTAACACACGTTGCAGACTCAAAGACATGCGTACTTCACCCCGCTTCAACAACTCACAGACAGCTCACAGATGCACAGCTTGAGGAATGCGGTGTAAAGAGTGACCTTATCCGTCTTTCAGTAGGTATTGAGGACGCAGTGGATATCATTGCTGATATAGCTCAGGCTCTCTGTCAGGCTACAGCCTGACAAATGCGCAATTCCCAATCGCGGATTAAGTGAGTAGTAAAAGATAGCTTCTGCCCGCAGATTAAGGTTATAAATGAATTGCCTTCGGCATGAATTGGCGTTGCCGTGAATTGACTTCGTCATGAATTGCACCTTCGGTGCATTAAATGCCTGAAGGGCATTCCCTGACTACTGGCTACTAAAAAATAAACATAGAGGTTAAAAAGATTATGAAATTAGGTATAGTTGGCTTACCCAATGTAGGTAAGAGTACACTTTTCAATGCAATTACAAATGCGGGCGCTCAGTCTGCAAACTATGCTTTCTGCACAATCGAGCCCAACGTAGGTGTTGTTGCAGTTCCCGATTACAGACTCGACAAGCTTGCAGAGATGTATAATCCTGTAAAGTTTACTCCCGCAACAATCGAATTTGTTGACATCGCAGGTCTTGTAAGAGGTGCTTCCAAGGGTGAAGGTCTCGGTAACAAGTTCCTTTCACATATCCGTGAGGTTGATGCTATTATCCACGTAGTGCGTTGCTTCGAGGATGACGATATCATCCACGTTGACGGCAGTGTCAATGCAAAGCGTGATATTGAAACAATCAATCTTGAGCTTATCCTTTCCGATATGGAAATGATTGACAGAAGAATTGACAGAGTTTCAAAGGCTATGAAGGGCGACAAAAGCCTCGGCAAGGAGCTCGAATTCCTTAAAAGAGTCAAGGAAGCTCTTGAAAACGAAAAGCCCGCAAGAAGCGTTGAATGTGACGATGAAGAAGCCGCAATGCTCGCAGAGGTTGCTCTTCTCACATCAAAGCCCGTTATCTATGCTTGTAATATGAGCGAAAACGATTTCGTTTCAGGCATCGATACAAACGAAAACTACAAGGCTGTATGCGAAATCGCAGAAGCAGAGGGCAGTGAGGTGCTTCCCATCTGTGCAGGTCTTGAGGCAGAGATTTCCTCACTTTCAAAGGAGGATAAGGAGATGTTCCTTACAGATCTCGGCGTAGAAAACAGCGGTCTTGATCTTCTTATCCAGAGAAGCTATAACCTTCTCGGTCTTATTTCCTACCTTACTGCAGGTCAGCCTGAGGTAAGAGCATGGACCATCAAAAAGGGTACAAAGGCTCCTCAGGCGGCAGGTAAGATTCACTCAGACTTCGAAAGAGGCTTCATCAGAGCTGAGGTTGTTGCTTTCGATACTCTTATGGAGCTCGGTTCCCTTGCAGCGGCAAAGGAAAAGGGTCTTGTAAAGAGTGAGGGTAAGGAGTACGTCATGAAGGACGGCGACATCGTACACTTCCTCTTCAATGTTTAATAACAGCTACAAAAAAACTGTCGGGACATTATCCCGACAGTTTTTGTATTATCTTTTTGCGCTGTTATAAACACTTCCCGGTCTCATATTTATACCTCTGTAGTACATAAGCTCGGAAACGGTTACAAGCTGATAGCCGTTATCTATGAGCCAGGGTACTATAGTCTTGGTAGCCTGAGCGGTGGGAGCATAAAGGTCGTGCATAAGTACGATAGCACCGTCATAAACGTTGTTTTTGATGTGGCTTACTGTGGTAGCGGCATTTCTGTGACTCCAGTCACGGGTATCAACTGACCACATAATTGCAGGCTTGCCCACTGCGGCAAGTGCCCTTGATGAGGTTGAACCTCCGGGAGGTCTCATAACAATTGCCGGTTCACCTGTATACTTTTTGATAAGAGCGTCAGTCTTACTCATCTCGCTCTTTATTGTAGCGTCAGTGTTTGAGGGAAGGCTGATATGACTGTAGGTATGGCTACCGATTTCACAGCCGATATCGTAAGCTCTTTCCACCTGCTTGTGATATGCCTCTATTCTTGAGCCGACAACGAAGAAGGTCGCTCTTGCATTGTACTGCTCGAGCACGTCAAGAATCTGAGCAGTGTATGTATCATGGGGACCGTCATCATAGGTGAGAGCCACCATTTTCTTGTTGGGATCAATACTTGTTGTCTTGGTAGCTACACCGTAATCACTGAAGTATTTGCCGTCAACTCCCGCTCTTACACAGTACCAATAGCTCTTGTTTTTATCGGCGGTCTTGTCATTATAGGTACTTACATCACCTACTCTTGCAAGCTTCTTCCAGCTACCGTTTTCACTGTCACCGCGATAAATATAATAGTGGGTAGCACCGGGTACCTTGAGCCATTCAACACGGTAGGCTGAACCGCTTCTTACTGCAATCTGTGCAATGGGAGGTGCCACGAAGCAGTTGCTTTCACCCTGAGTGCGGTATGCACTCTGATAGTTTCCGCGTACGGTTATAAGGGTGTATTCATAAACAACACCGTTTTTAACATTGGTGTCCGTATATTTTGTGTTGCTTCTGCCCTTAAGTGTTGCAATTCTTGTCCACTTGGTTTCGCCCTCAGCCTTTCTGTAAAGCTTATAGGAATCAGCGTAAGCTGAAGCGTACCAGCTGACTGTAAGTCCCTTTGCAGAATTTTTAACCGACACCACATCGTTAATGGGAATGAATCTGTAGCCCTCACCGCTGTTATATGCGCTTTCAGTAAGAGAATTTTTAGCACTTACTGTGTAAGCGTAGGTGTAGCCGGGCTTCATTGTGGTATCTGTAAAGCTGTTTTTATCTGCAGTAAGTACAGTAAGGTATGACCACTTTTCGCCTGTACCGCGTCTGTAAATTACATAGCTTTCTGCACCGCTTACCTTTGACCATTTGAGATAAATACCGCTGTTTGTTGCTTTGATGCTGCTTATTACGGGAGCCTTGAGTACATCAAGAGAAACACCCGCTGAGCTGTAGCTACTCTTGTGGTCACCGTTTCTTGCGATGACGGTGTAGGTATATTTCTTGCCGCTTGTTGCCTTTTTGTCAAGCTGACTTACCTTGCCGCTTACAGTACTGAGACTCGTCCACTTGGTTTCACCCTCAGTTTTGCGGTAAAGGGTGTATCTGTCTGCACCGGAAACCCTTTTCCAGGTTACAAGTACACCGTCAGCGGTATTTGCGGCACTGACAAGCACGGGCTGACTAAGACGGATAATCTCTGCACCCTTTTCGCATACTCCCTCACCCTCAGCGGTAAGAGGAAGCACCGTATAGGTATAGATTTTGCCCGAAACGGCTGAAGCATCGGTATAGGATGTTTTTTTCCATTCAGCCTCAATCACGGTATCGTTGCCTTTTTTGTCGGTGCGGATTATTTTATACCCGGTAGCATTTTCTGCAGATGACCACTTGATGTATACTCCGTCAGCCTGATTTTGGGCACTCAGTCCCGAAAGTACGGGAGCATCAGAGTTTTCATTCACAGCACTGCCGGTATAGGCGCATACGAGCACTAAACATACCGCGACCATAAACAATGTTAAAAGTCTTTTCATAGTTATTCCTTCTTCTTTCTTAATTACGACATTATTCTACCATTTTTTACAGCAACAGGCAATATATAAAATCAATATATTTATTAAAAATTTTAAGTACTTTTGTAAGTTTTTGTGAAATCCTTGACTTAATCATATTTGGGTAGTAGTATTTACTCAAGGGAATATACCCTGAGTATCAAATAACGGAGGAAAATACTATGAAAAAGCTTATATCCCTTCTTCTTGCGGCAGTGCTTTTATTCTCTCTTACCGCCTGCTCGGACAAAGAAGAAAAGGAAGAGGAAACAACAACCGAAACTGAGGCTGTCATCGAGACAACTGAACCCGTAGAGGAGACAACCGCTCCCACGGATGAAAAAGAGGAAGAGGATGAAGACTTCTCTGCCGTAACCGTAATCGACAACGAATACTGTAAGATTGAGGTAACAGGCTTATCGGAAGACCTTTTCGGTACAGTACTCAATGTTACTGCTGAAAACAAAACAACCGACAAGAATCTCTTCTTCGCAACAGAGAACTGCAGTATAAACGGTGTTGCAGTTGAAAGTGTTTTCTCTGAAAATGTTACTGCAGGTAACAAAGCAGTAAGCAGCATCAGCTTTCTGGACGATAACCTCACAGAAAACGGCATCACAGAATATACAGATATCGAAATCGCCTTCCGTGTTTATGACGGTGATGACTGGACAGGCGACGACCTTGTAAAAAGAAGTGCACACATCTATCCCTACGGTGAGGATAAGGCTGAGCGCTTCACAAGAGAGGCAAAGTCTACAGATGTACCCGTCTTCGATAACGACGAGGTTTCGGCAACAATAATAGGCTGGGGTACTGATGACGTTTTCGGATATTGCTTAAGCTTTTTCTTTGAAAATAAATCAGCAGATACAGAATACACCTTTGACATATCCACCCTCGCAGTAAACGGCGTTGAAACCATTCCTGCCGCCGCTTTTATAATTCCCGCAGGTAAAATCGGTCTTGAAAAGTGCCACATTACAGAAGGCGAGCTTACAAGCTACGGCATCACAGATTTCAATGATATCTTCTTTACAATGAGTGCATTCGAGACTGACAACTGGGAGGCTGAGGATGTAGCAAAGCAGAGCATACACGTATATCCCAACGGTGAGGAAAACGCAATACCTTTTGTAAGAGAAGCAAAAGCTGCAGACAAGATTATCGCAGACAATGATATGATTACTGTTATAGCAACAGGTGTTACTGAAAACGAGCTCTTCGACTCTCAGGACCTTGGCTTCTATTTCATCAACAAAACCGATAAGGAGCTTATGTTTGCCATTGACGGTGTTTCCGTTAACGGAATTATGATGGATCCCCTCTTCGCAATCAACGTTCACCCCGGCTTCTCAAGATTCGGTGAAGCCTCCTGGTACGGCAATGAACTCGAGGAACACGGCATTGATGAAATAACAGAAATAGAATTCACTATGATTTCCCGCGATGCAAACGATTGGGATGCTGAGGACATCATAAGCGAAAAGGTTGTTTATAATCCCTGATTTTAAAAATAAAAGGATGTGTTGATATGAAGTCAAAAATTTTAGGTCTTGCCGCTCTCGGTACTGTTGCGGCGGCAGGCTACGGTGCTCTCTGCTTTGCAGGTGACCTTCTTTTCAAAAGAGGCTGCGTACCCCCCGAAAGCTTTACTGAAAAGCTTGTAGACTGCGATAAAACCCATCTCGGTGACTATCTGCAGAAAAACCTTCAGTGGGTCGAGGATTACGGCTATGAAAGACACTTTATGCTTTCCGACAGAGGTGAAAAGCTCGTTGCTTACCATCTCAAGCCTGAAAAGGAAAGTAACGTATTTGTTTTTGCCGCTCACGGCTACAGAAGCTACGGCAAAAAGGAATTCTGCGGCGTAGGACAGTACTATATAGAAAAAGGCTACAACCTTTTCATTGTCGACCACGTTGCTTCAGGTGAAAGCGAGGGAAAATACTGTACCTTCAGCTACAACGAAACAAAGGACTGCCTCAAGTGGCTCGATTATCTGACCGAAACCTTCGGCAAGGATATAAAGATTATCCTTCACGGTGTTTCAATGGGTGCGGCTACTGTTATGCGTATGTCAGGAAGCGGACTTCTTCCCAAAAATGTAAAAATGACCGTTGCAGACTGCGGCTTTACAAGCGGACCCGACTTTTTCGCTTACCGCGTGAACAAAATCAATAACAGAATTCCCGCCAAGGCTCTCGTAAAGGTATGGAATGATACAAACAAAAAGAGAATTGGCTTCGACCTCTATAACGTTGAGCCTGTGAAATCCGTAAAGGGTGCTACTCTCCCCATGCTCTTTATCCACGGCGAGGAGGACGGTCTTGTACCCTGCTTTATGGTTTATGAGCTTTACGAAAGCTGTGGCAGTGAAAACAAGGATTTACTTGTTGTTGCAGACGCTGACCACGCTCAGAGCTATATGGTCGGCAAGGAACAATACACCGCAAAGCTTGGTAGCTTCATCGATTCGTACATTGACTGAGGGACAACTGAATAAAGGCTCACAGCAGTACACGACAAGCATCTCCGTACAGCGTGTCTGTACGGAGATACCATCATAAAAACAAGGAGAAAAAAATATGTTAAAGAAAACGGTTTCGATTTTGCTTTCAGCACTTATCCTTTTTTCCTGCTTCTCACTTGCCGCAAGTGCAAAGGAGAATAAGCCCTACGGCTTCGGAGATTACGACCACGTTTTCATTATCGGTGTGGACGGTGCGGGTGCCGCATTCTCACAGACGGAAACACCCTGCTTTGATTCTATCTTCGCTGACGGAGCCGTACGACACAACTGTGCTACGGAGAGAATTACCATCAGTGCCCAGAATTGGGGCTCAATTCTTCTCGGTGTTCCCTGCGACACTCACGGACTCACAAATGATATCTGCAAGTATGACGAGCGCAACACAAAAGATGACTCCCTCGGCTCGATTTTCCGCTACACCAGAGAGCAGTACCCTGATGCAGAGCTTGTTTCCTTCAATAACTGGTCTGCAATAAACAAGGGTATTATCGAAAATGATATCGGCGTTAAGAAAATCAACAAGGATTACGATTCACTTCTTACAGATACCATAGTTGATTACATAAACGCAGGCAACGAGCCTACTCTTATGTTTGTTCAGCTTGACGATGTTGACCACGCAGCTCACACCTACGGTGGCTTCAGCGACAACTATTATCAGGCTATCCGTACTGCTGACGGATATATCGGCAGAATTTACAATGCGCTTGCAGAAAACGGACTTATGGAAAACGGTCTTTTCATCGTTGTTTCAGACCACGGTGAAACAAATGACGGTCACGGTGGTAATACTGTTGAGGAAAGCACAGCAGTTGTTGCCGTAAAGGGCAAATCTGTAAACAATATGACTCTTCCCGAGGGTACAAGAAACCGTGATGTTGCGGCTATCGCACTTCATGCTCTCGGAATTGAAAAGCCCGTTCATATGTTTGCAACAGTACCCTACGGACTTTTCGGTGAGGAAAAGGGAACAGATCTCTCCCCCGCCGAGCCCGAAGAAAACGAGGACGTCTGCGGATACTGTGGTGTTATTCACAGCGGCTTCTTTGACGTGATAAGAGGCTTCTTCCATAAGATTGCACTGTTTTTCACTCAGCTTTTCAGATAACCAAAAAAAACAAAGCGGCAGATAAAAGTACTGAAAAATGCTTTCATCTGCCGCTGAGCTCATTTTACGCACCGTCTGAAGTACAAGTCATTGATAAAATAAAAAAATAAATCGTTGACAACCGCAGTGCTATGTGGTAATATTATGTTACTAAATTTTGTTTTAATTTTTAAGGAGGATTTAAAAATGAAAAAACTTATTGCATTAGTTCTCGCTTTAGTTCTTTCCTTCGCTCTCTGTATGCCCGCATTTGCTGCAGAGGAAACAACAGAGGTTGTCGCATATGACGGCGATCCCATCGTTGTTGTAAGAGGTATTGACTTTGCAGGACTCGTAAAGGCAGACGGCTCAAGCGCAATCTCAATCGATGCTTTTGATGTTCTCGGCCTTATCTTCAACATCGGCGGCCACAAGGTAACCGGTAACAAGGCAGCAGGCGCACACGCTATTGCTTCCTTCGGTAAAGATCTCTTCGCAGACCTTATGGTAGATCAGAACGGCAACTCATTAAGTGATGTCAGCATCCCCAAGTTCTATGACTGCGGTGCAGATCTTGACTTAAGCGACGACAGCAAATGGGCAGACACAGCAGTTGGTCTCTTCCGTTCACTTACACGTAAGTACGGCGGCGAAAACGTATACCTTTATACATTCGACTGGAGAATGAGCCCCGACGCACTCGCTGATGACCTTAACAACTATTTCGAAATGGTTAAGGAAAAGACAGGTGCTGAAAAGCTCGACGTTGCTGCTTGCAGCATGGGCGGTATGGTTACAACTGCTTACATCGAAAAGTACGGTTATGGTATTTTCGACAGCCTTGTATTCTTCTCACCCGCTCTTAACGGCGTTGACGTTGTAGGCTCAGCTTTCACAGGCGACCTCACAATCAGCGGTCAGGATTTAACAGAATTCCTCATCAAGAAGGTTGGCGGTAACTTCTTCGTAAACGCTATCATCAAGGTTCTTGATTTCATCGGCATCATCGACGGCATTTCAAACTTCGTTAACGACATTCTCGCTGACTACGGCGACATCATCTATGATGAATTCCTTTGCGAAGTATTCAGAACTACATACGGTCTCTGGGGCATGGTTCCCGATGAGTACTTTGATGATGCAGTTAAATTCTTCTTCGAAGGCGTTGAAGACGAATATGCAGAAGCTCTTGATATAATCAATAATGACATCAAACCCTTCGTAATGAGCACAGAAGAAATCATCGACGAAGTTGCTGCATCAGATGTTAAGTTAAGCTTCGTATCACACTACAACAACAAGCAGCTTCCCATCTACTCAAAGGCATATCTCCACGGTGACGGCGTTATCGAAAGCGCAAGAACATCATTCGGTGCTACATTCGCAAACTACGGCGAAACTCTCACTGACGATCAGCTTGCAGGCGTAGCAGCAGAATTCATCTCACCCGACGGTGTTGTAAACGCTTCAACAGCACGTTATGCTGAATCAACATGGATCATCAACGGCGCTAAGCACGTTGGCTGTAAGGATGGCAGTGATCACACTGAGTTCGCTATCTGGCTTCTCGCTCAGGACGAACAGCCCACAGTTAACAACGCTACATATCCCAGATTCATGAAGTGTGATGCAAACGAAAACTTCATCGCATTCTGATTTGGCTTAAACTGAATTAAAACAGGCACCCTTTCGGATGCCTGTTTTTTTGTTTAAAAAGTCTTCTCCCTTATCGACATATTATTGACATTGTTTTTCCGATAAGATATAATAAGAGAAAACAAATGGAAATAAGGTGACAGAATGAAAAGCAAGAAAACAGTAATAGCTCTTCGCATTTTGCTTGCTCTTGCAATGGTGGGCATTATCGGTGCTTACATCTATGATATTTACGCTAACGGCACTCCAATAAGAGAAAATATCTTCAAGGTTTTATCAATAGCCTGTGCACTGCTCGGAACTCTCGTAAGGCTTTCAGCCAAAAGAGGCAGAAGAAGTCTTGATTTCTATGAAAAGAACTACAAAAACGAATTGGGACGCGCCTTTGCTGATGAGCCGAAGCTTCGTAAAAAGCTTATCGGTGCAGTAAGACTTTACAATGAGAACAACTTCCGCAAGGCCATTAAAATTCTCACAGAGCTTCTCGGAAAGGCTGATGCCTCATCAGACAGAATACCCGTATTACTTTTTACCGCCCTTTGCTACAGTGACATGGGCTGCTCCCCTGAAGCGGTTAACGTTTACTACCGTATGCTTGAAATCGACGGAAGAAACGACAGAATACACAGTAACCTCGGCTTACAGCTTATGAGGCTCGGCGACACCTCCCGTGCGCTCGAGCATTATGAAAAGGCCGTTGAATACAATCCCGACAGTTATTTCGCATATGTTAACAGAGGTAACTGCTATTTCAATCAAGACGATTATGAAAACGCCGAAAAGGATGCGCTCAGGGCTCTTAAAATAAGAGGTAATGGCAAGGAAGCCGCTTCACTTCTCGCTATTCTCTCCGCACTTAAAGGAGACGAGGAAGCAAAGAAAAAATACATCCGTATATATGTAACCAACGGCGGCAACGGCGAAGGATTAAAGGCGGCAATAGCTCACTATATAACGGCAACCGAATAAAATACGTTCAGATAAAAAATACCGTACTTTTTCAGTACGGTATTTTTATTGTATCAGCCTTTTAAGATCTCAATAGCCGCCTCGGCACCTTCGTTTGTAAGAGCATCGGCAAAGGCTGAGGTCTTTACAACGTGACCCTTGAGGAAATCTGCCACAAGCCACATATCGTCAAGTACGACAAAATTTTCCGTGTCGGGATTATCCTCAAGCCACTGTTTGATTTCGTTTTCTCTGTCAGGTCTTACTACAGGTGTCTTGCTGTAAATCTCAAGGCCGTAGCGGGCAAAAATAGTATTGATAAGCTGACCTGAATAATCACATTCAGCGGGATTTTTCTCCCAATGCTCTTTCCACGATGTTGAAAGTACAATCCTCGCATCGGTGCTTTCGACTATTCTTTTAAGAAGCTCCATCTTAGTCGGGTCGATTACCACTCCCGTGTGACCGCAGTCTCTTATGTATCTGTCAGAGTTGAGTACTCCGTCAAAATCAAGAAAAATAATTTTCATTTTTTACCTCCTTATGATTCGTTGCAATCGGTACTGACTGTTATCAACGGGCTGAAGACTGCTTTTTCCAGAAGTCAACAGCATGTCCGAACCAAGGCTCAGCAACTGTATTCTTTGCAAGACCCGCTCCGTGACCTATCCCTTCATATTCCTCTATTTTACACGGAACAGAGCATTTTTCAAGCGCTTCACCCAACATTTTACTGTTTACAGGCGCAACAGTAGTGTCAGCGGTGCCGTACCACATAAATGAGGGCGGATAAGTTGAATCAACATTGAGCTCAACGGAAAGCTTTTCAATCATATCAGCACTTGCATTCTTACCGAGAAGGTTATCTCTCGAGCCCTCGTGAGTATACTCGCCCATTGAAATTACGGGATAACAGAGAATCAGCGCTGACGGCTTGGGAGTGCCCCAAGCTTCTGAGCAGTAGCTTGCGACGAGATGACCGCCCGCAGAGCTTCCCCACAGTGACCAGCTTTCAGTGTCAAGCTTCCACTCATCAGCATTGGAAAAAATCTCTTCTATTGCACGCTTAAGGTCCTGCTGAGGATGAGGATAACGTGCCTTGCTTTTCACCCGATAGTAAACCACAAAAGCATGGTAGCCAAGCTCGTTTAAAGCCTCTGCAAAGGGCTTTCCTTCGCCTGCAGAGCAAACCATACCATAACCCCCACCGGGGCAAATAACCGCAAAAGGATGGCTTTTACCGTCATTTAAAAGGTATTTCTTGAGAGCATATCGGTTTGGTCTTGCTTTATCGTAGAAGGACTGCATCACATCTGAAACGTTCATATTACACCTCTCGGATTATTTTATTATAACGATTATACCATAATAGCTGTATACAATTCAACCCGAGTATAAAAAAGTTAAGCAGCCACCGGATATTTCCGATAGCTGCTATTGATTATTTAACCTTTACGCTCTTTACCGTACTCCAAGCGGAATATACGTATCCGCTTTCGGTTGTGATATATGTTCTTACCTTGAAGTAGTAGGTCTTGCCGCTTGTAAGACCCGTGATGTCACAGCGTGTTGTATCAGCCTTGAAGTTTGCATACTTCTTGAAGCCGCTGTCCTTGCTTGTTGAGTAGTATACTGTGTAGCCTGTTTCGCCGCTTACGTCTGAATGATATACATAAGCCTTACCCTTTGTTGATGAAGCGGTTACCTTTGTAAGCTCGGGAGTCTTTGTCTTTGTTGCTGTCCTGAGGAGTGTGTATGAGTCACTGTCATATACCTTACCCGCACTTGTTTTTCCGTAGGCAACTACTCTGAAGGTGTACTTTGTGCCCGCATAGAGGCTCTTCACTGTAAGTGATGTCCCCTCTGTTGCGCCGACTTTTACGTAAGCCTTCTTCGCCGGGCTGTAACGGTAAACTGTATACCCCGTTGCACCGGGTACTGCTGACCAGCTGAGCTTGATTGCTGATGTTGTCTGTGATGCTGACTTCACTGAAGCGGTCTTTCCCGGAAGGACGTAGAAATATACATTCTTTGTGCCTTCATATTTGCCCATAAGAGTCACTTTGACTGTGTAGCGACCTATACTGCTTCTCTTTGAAGCAACGGTGATTTTATAGTCAACGTTCTTTGTCAGTACCTTGCCATTGGCATCCTTTACTGTTACCTTGGGAGTCTTATTCTTGCCGTCGTAGATGAATTTTGTGGCGGAAAGAGTTACAGTTACACCGCCTGCACTTTTCTGATATGCCTTTGCAGAAAGTGCGGGATAGGTAAAGCGGAAGATACCTGTACCTGAAAAATCGGTTCTCTCTGTTCTTTCTTCGGATACAGCCAAACCGTCAAAGCCGACTGTGTTGGCGTTTGCAAGAAAATAGGTATCGTAAAGCTTGCTTTTCTGATCGTCCCAGGTGGTGTCTATAAGATACCATCTGCCGTCTTCCATCTTAACGTAGTTCCACATATGTGACTCACCCGCATAACCGCTGACAAGTACGCAAGGTATGCCGAGCTTATCGCAAAGCACCTTGAAGGACTTGGAATAGCCCTCACAGACTATTCCTTTATCACCGAGGAAGAAGGGCTCTGATGTGTGTACCTTGTGTTCCGAGGTGAGGTTGTACCAGGCATTTTTGCAGATGTAATCGTGAATGCTTTTGAGAATATCGTATCTGCTTCCGGTTGAAGTAATAGCCTTAACAGCAGCCTCAACCGCAGTATTATACTTTGAAATTTTAGCCGAGGCTCCGCTGTATATCTCTGTAGGGGTAATAGTAATGCCGCTTATCTTACCCACATAGCCGTCAGCAGAATTGCCCGAGCCTGAAACCTTATAGGATGAGTTTACTTTTCTGAGCCAGAATACTTCGGGATGGTCATAAAGAAAAGCATCCATAGCCGCCTGCATAGCATAATCAATCTCAACACTGATTTCTTCAAGCTCATCATTCATTACAATCTTGCCGCCTGAAACTTCAGCCTTGAAGGTATATGCCTTTTTAAAGGTATGGCTATACTCCCCTGTCTTTTTACCTGTAGCATAGTAGCTTACCATAGAATCGTAAAGCTCTTTTGCAACACCGTCAAGCTGATTTCCGTAACAGCCGTCGAATACCACTCTGCCGAAGAGTGCCACCTTTCCTTCAGTACTGTTTTCAGTGGTGAAAGCATCAGCGGAATTGCTTTCGAGAGTTAAGGTATAATTCTCTGCATCGGTATTCACTGCAACTACTGTATAAGCAGAGGCTATAAGCATCAGTACAACCATCAGAAGAGAAAGAATACGGTTAAATGTTTTCATGTTTTCTACCTCCTGTAAGAGTAATTTATATACAAGCTTAATATATCATATTATAACATCAAAAGCAAATGGGATATGATAATTTCTTTTAATAAAAAAGCAGATCTGCCTTCCGCAGACCTGCTTTAATATGATATTACTTAAACCAGCTACCGATTTTTGCAAAGAAATCCTTAATAGACTTGATGAGTCTCTGGAACCAGTTGAGTGATTCCTCAACATCGGGTACTTCGAAGTCAATATCGGGATCAATGCCGATAGCACCGATGAGCATATAGCCGTTAACAGTTAATTTGATTTCATTGTTTTCGTCGGGCTTTACAGCATTACCGTTTACATAGAAGGTGAATGAATCACCCATAATGTCACCGGCTCTGATGATAATCTCAGTACCGTTGGGAACCTCGTAGGTTGAGTTACCGAATACGATATCCCAGGTGTTACCGCCGTCCTGTGAAACCTTATACCAGCCGATGCCGTCTGTCTTACCGAAGACGATATGGTGCTCGGTTGATGTTGAGCCGCCCTCTGAATCGTCGGGCTCTTCGGGTGTTTCGGGAACATCGGGTGTGTCGGGATCAACAGGTGTATCAGGAGTTTCGGGAACAATTTCAGTAAAGCTGTAGGTGAACACCTTAATGCCTGTACCGCTTACCTGTGTGGGAGGAGTAACATCCCATGCGCCGCCTTCGAAGCCCTCATTTGCCTTCATTCCTTCGGGAACAGTAACAGTAGCGTTGCCGTTTTCGTCAAGAGTGAGAACATAGACGATATTATCAGAGCTTCCGTTTGCCCATGTGCCGTTTTCAACCTTGAAAACAACCACATTCTGATACATATCAGGAGTGCCGTCACTTTCGTCACCGTCTTCTCCGCCGCCTATCTTATCGATATCGTAGTAGAGGCTGAGAACAACAAGATCTTTATCATTGACGATTTCTGCACTTGCAAAAGAAATCTTTGAATTATATACATAACCCTCGAAGTTCTTAGGCTGAGCAGTTACTGTTGTACCTACCTTACCCATGAACATTCCTACATCGGCGGTGCGATCATATCCGCCCTTATCGTTCTGCTTGTAATGTTCAACAACGTAGTAAACTTCCTTAGCGGGAGCCTTCTTAAAGCTGAAGGTGTAAATTTCTGCACCGGTGCCGCTTACCTGTGTGGGAGGAATAACATCCCATTCGCCGCCTTCGAAGCCGTCATTTGCCTTCATACCTACGGGAGCAACAAGCTCTGCAGTACCGTTGATATCATACTTGCCGTCAGTCTTAAGGTCAACAACTGTTACAATATCAGCATACTTACCGTCTGCCCAGGTACCGTTAACAACCTTGAAGATAACTATCTTCTGATACTTGTCGGGAGTGCCGTCACTTTCTGTACCGTCGTCTCCGCCACCGAAGTTATCAGCTGCATAGTAGAAGTTGATAACATTCTTTGCGTTATCTGTAGTGATTGTGATTGTCTTACCTGCTTCACTTGTAAGGGTGTAGTTTTCGATTGCAATTGCATTTTCACTGATTGTGTCTTCAAACTTTGCATCAAGAGTCTTTGCAGCTGCAAGTACTTTATTGGTACCCTCTTCAAGATAGTTTACAGTGTATTTGTAAGCGCCCTTTTCCCACTTTGCGTAAAGGTCTGTATCTGCTGCTACTGTTTCAGCAATTGCAGTAACCTTGTCGCCTGTGCATTCAGGGTTAGTGTACCAGCCGCCGAAAACATAGCCTTCACGAACGGGTACATAAGTGATTTCTGTCTCATAACTCCAGATGTGAGTGCTGTGAGAAATAACCTCTGTTTTTTCGTCAGCATAGTACTCGTGGTAATTTATGTTATAACGATTGGGAATAAGTCTTACCAGAAGTACGCCTGTGGGAGCATCGTTAAGAGGGCTGTAACGTGAGGGAGCACCGTAAACTACTGATACGGGCCACTCTGCTAAAGCTGTGGTAACCTTTTCCTCGCCTACAAGCTTTGTAAGCTTGGTAAGATTTGCCTGATAGTCGTAAAGACTACCGTCATAAAGGCTGTTCCATACCCAGTAGCCGTAATCACCGTTGTCCATACCGTCGGCACCCATGCCGATTTCAATACCGTAGGGTTCAACTGTGTGCTGACTGATTACCTTGTAATCGTTGTCTGAGCCTGTTGCCTTATACATGATTTCAACAAGTGTATCGGAAGGTCTTAAGTTCTTGCCGATGCTTGTTGCATCAACCTCAACGGGCTGGAAGTATGAAGCGGGTTTAAATGAAAGATAAGCGTTTACAAAGGTTTCCCATTTGCTATCTTCTGTATAAACTGCCTTGAAATCTTCTTCATTGTAGTCATCTGCATAATCATCGTCACCGTCAACGTAAGTTGTTGAGTTCTGATAGGTTGTGCCGTAGTTGATAGGAAGCACTTCGATTCTGTAAGTCTTAACGGGATCAAGACCTGTGAATCTGTAATTTTCTGAAATGCCGTAAACCATTGCGCCCTTAGACCATGTAATATTTACAGTCTGTCTGTCAATGTTGTATACACCGTCATCTGTGATTTCCTGAAGTGCGATTACAGTTCTTGTTGTACGGTCTACAGGCCATACATCGACCATTTTATCACCCTGAAGGTATGAGCCTGCAACTTTTACATAACCTGTAAGAATCTGGTCCCATTTTGCATAAAGAGTGATGTTTCCTGTAAGAAGTTCACCGCTTACTGCAGGTTCCTTGAAATCGGTATCCTTATACCAGCCGCCGAATTCGTGACCTTCAAAGGTGGGAACGTAATTGTTAACATCAGGCACATAATACTCGTCTTCTTCTGTGAATGTGTTGCCGCCGTTGATTTCGCCGCCGTTTGCGTCGAAGATTACATCGTACTTTTCAACAGAAATCACACCGTGAAGTGTACCCTGCTGTGCATCTGTAGCATCGTTATAATATGCACCGTTGAGTGATGTACTGAACTTCTTACCGTCAGCGATATCACTCATAGTTGCAGTGTAGTTGCCGTCGGTATAGGTAACGATAACAGTGTTGTCGTCCTTTGTGTGGTCCTTTTCGGTAGGTACGATAATAGTTGAATTATCATAAATGAAGCCTGTAACTACTGCACGGTAGCCATAAGCATTACCCTTTGCGTCATACATCCAAACGGGGTATGAGCCTGCACCCTTACCTGTTTCGGGGTCAATATCTACACGTACACCGGGGCGTGTAGTAAGCTCTGTGCTTCTCTGCTGTGAAATGATAGCCCATTCTTTTGCAACATCATCCCAGCAAGCAATTTTAACGATTACAGCATCGGGATAAAGCTCCTTGGGTGTACCCTCTTCCATTTCAACGCTGAAATTGAGGTTGAAATCGTTGGGATTATACTGAAGCTCAATGTTGATTGTCCAGTTGCCGTTATCATCCTGAATCTTTTCAACCTTCTCAACATCATAGCCTGATTTGCTCAGAGCAACACCGAAGCTTGAGGTTGCAAGAAGACCTGAATAAGTTACATCTGTGGCTGTGTACTTTGTTTCAAGAACAACATCGCCCTGCTTAACTTCTGAAGGAGTATGAGCCTTTTTGTTTCCTTCTTCATCGGTTACTCCGTCTTTTGAGAAGTAAAGTACGTCGCCTGTTTCAACAAAAGCAGGTGTACCTTCCTTCATTTCAAGGAAGCTGACAACAAGCTTATCCTTGTCTTCGTCGTGGTCATAACCGCCGTCAGCCTTATGGTTGATTGTAACATTGATTGTAACATCAACTGCCTTTACCCACTTTGCGGTAAGTGTTATGGGAGCAGTAATTGATGATGTAACCTCTGCACCTGAAGCATAGGTTGCATTGTCATATTCCCAGCCTGCAAAAATATAGCCTTCATATACGGGAATATCTGAGGTAGCATTTACAGCAGACATACTTGAGTAAATCTCTGTTCTGCTCTTTTCACCTGACTCAAATGCACCGTCGGTTGTATCATACTTTACAGTATAGTGATGAAGGTTAAGCTCTGCATTTGCATTTTCTACGATAAGCTCGTAGCCTCTTGCCTCGTGATAAGTACCGTTTTCAAAATGATAAGGAATATATGTACCGTTTTCAACTGTAGTTTCGTAGGTACCTGTATCGTTCTTTGTAAGAGAGATGTATTCTGTACCCGCTTTGCCCTTACGGAGTAAAAGCTCTACTTCAGCACCGTGGATAGCTGAAATGTCTGTAAGATTTCCGTCAAGATAGGTCTTTACAGTAGCCAGATAAACGGGCTTTGTTGTATCCTCAACATAACCGTAAACATACTTGGTTTTGCCATTGTCGTTGTACTCAGCACGCACTTCTACTGTATATGTAGTATTAGGATCAAGACCTGTGAAGAGAATTGTTCCGTCAGGCTGCTGTTCACCCTTGTTACCGTTTATGAAATATTCGCAACGGTTATCAATATCAGAAACGAGGGTAAGTGTTGTTGTAGTAGTTGTTGTTTTAGGCTTTTTGAAAACATAAACGATAGGATTGGCAGTGCCGCTTGTGTATGCGTGGAACTTACAGTATTCCTTTTTTATTGCAATACTGAGCTGAGCATCACCGGATGTTTCGTTGGTGCCTGCCTTAATGCCATTGACGTAATACTCATTAGTGTTACGATCCACTTCCACTTTTTCAACATATATGTACTCACCGCCGTTTAAAATTGAAGCAGCTGAAACAGTACTTGCACTACAGGTAATGTGAACAACACCGCTCTCACCGAGAAGATCGCGCACATCCATTCTGTCACCCTCGAAAAGACCGATAACAACATTGTCAAGGTCTTTATCAAGGTTATGGTCCTTAAAGTTTGTGTAGCTACCTGAGCCGAGGCTCTTGCCGCTCTTATCGAAAACCTCAACGGTAACAGTACCGTTAAGCTGACCGGTCTCAATGTCTGCACCGTAAACTGAAGCCCATGCAAAGCCAACCTCCTTGAAGGTTTTGTCATAGGTTCTGCCTGCCATACTTGTGGAGCCTGTCATATTCTTTTTATTTATTTTCTTGGCTGAGTTGTATATTTCTCTCTCTCCGTCGGTATTATTGATACCGTACATATTGTGGGAGTTATATACATACAGATATGTACCGAGTGAGCTTGTCCACTTATATGTAAGCTCTCTCGGGTTTCCGTCATAGCCCTCAACCTTTACCTCAAGAAGCTCACTTGAGCGAAGATCAGTAACAGCTCCGCGCATAAAGCTCTCGATTGTTACTGTTACTGTGACTCCGTCTGCAGCAAAGATACTCATAGGAATCATAGTAAAGAGCATAATGACCGCTAACAAAATGCTTAATACTTTTTTCATAAAATTTAACCTCCTCAGAAAAAAATATGAACTTTTTAAAAATACAAGGTATTCTAACATATAGCATATTACAAACCACTTACAAAATCAAGGCATAAAGGAAAAAAGACCGACAAAAATCGGTCTTTTTTTATGTTTTAAATTGTTGTTTTTTTACTCAACTGTTATTTCCCAATCGCTAAGATTACCTTTGATACACTCAGCACTGTACGTACCATCGTTAACCGTAACCCTTGCCAGAATACCGGGAAGCACAAGCGGGAAGGTAATATTTTTCTTCATGGGAGAAAAGCTGAGCTTTTTCTTTTCATAATCAACCTTCATTCCCGATGCGGCAATAAGAGTAGACCAGCTTGACATAGGTCTTGTATAGTGGTGTCCGCATTCCCAATGGTCCCAGAAATGGCCTAACCTTAACTGATTGTTATGTACCGAGCCGACAACAGTATCTGAAATTTCATTATGTCCGACTGAAAGCGCGAGAGCAGAAAAAGCGTAGCTTATACCCGTCCAGACAGCTTCCGCCTGACAATTTTTGAAAGTGTGTACGGTTGTTTTTCTGTTTTCGGGCAGAGTCGCATTGACTAAGCCCTGCTCTTTATCAAAATTATTGCGGAAAATGCAATCAATTACCTTTCCGACTCTCTCATCGGAAATATTTCCGCCTATACCCATCATACGAAGGAACCACTCTCCGTCAAGCTGATCGGTCATAAGGGACTCGTCAGTTACATCACTGTTTCTCCAGAGATTATAGTACTCTCCGTTCCAGAGCTTTTCTTCAAGAGATTTCTTACCCTTCTCTAAAATGCCGTTCCACTTATCGGAGCGGGACTTTTCCCCTACTCTGTCAGCCATAAGGGCAGCAGCCTTCAGAGCCGCAAGCCACAGTACGGAAATATATGTAGGCGTACCCGAAAAATTCCATGCGTCATAGGTGTTTCGCTTTGTATCGTAGTCGGGAAGTCCATCACCGTCGGTATCAAGAGCTTCAATGGAATCCATCGCTTTTTTAACGTTGCCCCAGAGTGAAACAAGATAGTTTCTGTCGCCCGAGAAAAGATAGTCACGCAGTACCATCAGAACAAACTGCATATTCATATCTACACGGTCGAAGCCCTTGTCAGTACGCTTCATATCAGGCTTGAACAGATGATGTACTCTGCCGTCCTCACGCTGAAACTCTGCACCCATTTTCATCTGCTTCTTCTGTAAATCAGGGAAAAGGCTGATAAGGGAATAGGATGCGTGATAAGTAATATCCGTGGTGTGAAGTCCACAGAAGCCGAGGCCCTCCCACAGGCCGAAGTTGCCGTTTTTAAGATAAACGGAGCTCTTTACGAGGGGAGAAAGATTAGACGACCACGCATCAGGATAAATCGATGGCAGATCCGTAGAGTATAAAAGGTCTGCAAAATCTGTGGCAGATTTGAAAATACTGTCGTAATTATCCGAAAGATATCTGTTTGCTTCAAGAGAATCCTTATAAAGCTTCTCATAATAATGACCGAGCTTTTCACCCTTTTTATCAAAACTGTTCGGGAAATACCAGGTAAGAATAAAGCGGACATTTTTCTTTTCGCCGGGCTTCAGTGTAAGCTCAGAGCATAAAGCACAACCGCCGAAATCCTTGCCGATTTTAAACAGTTGTCTGAGACAGCACCCGAGGAAAGCAATTTTATCCTTTCTCGAAGACGGAAAATCAGGATTACAGTATCTGATGCGGCTGATTATAGATTGTGCAAAGGGATACTGCAAGTACTCTTCACACAAGGCATCAAGCTTTCTTTCGCTGAGCATTACGAAATTTGCGGGTATAGCACCCGGTACGGAGCCGACCTTACTGTTTGGCAAGGAGCCCTTTTCTCTGAAGACGAAAAGCAAGGATTCCTGACTCACACCGAATTTTGATTCTGCTATATACTCCCTCATAAAGCGGTAGTAATCAGCTGTGATGTATGACTTTTCTCCCTCTCCGCCGACAGAAAGGCAAAGATTGCCACAAGAGGGTGATTTAGTAGATTTGGCGGCTTCTATATGTACACCCACTCCGTCACCTATTTTGTGAAGTGTATTTTTGTTTCCTTCTTTTTTGTTAGCAAAATCCGGTACGAGTGAACCGAGAAGGCTTATATCAAGATTACTGTCTGTAGGATTTTCAACCGTAAAATCCATATAAAAGCCCGGTGTTGAAGATACATCACTGTTATGCGGTACAAAGGGAGAAACCGCCTTCAGCTTAAGCTTACACGACAAAGCACTGTCAACGTAATTCAGCTCACACAGAGGGAATCTGCCGTCAAATTCAATCTGTTCCACCGGCTTATTCCATGCGAACATACGGTAGGTAAAATCGTCCGCTTCGGTTTTCATACCAAGCTTACGGACAATAGGCTTACCGTCCGCCTTACTCTCCCGCACCCAGAAGGACAGTGCGCCCGTACTGCCCTCTCCGTCATCAACCTTAGCCTCGCAGCAGCTTTCGGTAATTCTCGGCTGATTGGCAACCAACCAGTAATGAAATTCTCCGTCAGGCATAAGCTCAACGCTTCCGCTTCCGATACCGCCTAAAGCGATACCACTTGTATGTGTTTTAGCAGATATAATCTTTGCCATAATCCACCTCACTACAGTGACTTTTAATACTTTTTATCAAGCTCATATTAACATATTTGTAAAAGCATTGCAATAATTAATTTTACTGCTTCGGGCAAAAAAACAGCCACCGGATTTCCCGGTGACTGCTGAGAGAATTATTTAACCTTCACGCTCTTTACTGTACTCCATGCAGAGTAAACATAGCCGCTGTCAGTTGTGATGTAGGTTCTGACCTTGAAGTAGTAGGTCTTTCCGCTTGTAAGACCTGTGATGCTGCAGGTACTTGTATCAGCCTTGAAGTTTGCGTACTTCTTGAAGCCGCTGTCCTTGCTTGTTGAGTAATATACTGTGTAGCCTGTTTCACCGCTTACATCTGTGTGTGTAAGAGTTGCCTTACCCTTTGCTGAGGATACAACCTTTGAAAGAGTAGGTGTTGCAGTCTTTGTTGCGGTCTTGAGAAGTGCATATGAGTCACTGTCATATACCTTACCTGCACTTGTCTTGCCGTAGGCAACAACGCGGAAGGTGTACTTTGTGCCCGCATTAAGGCTCTTTACTGTAAGTGTTGTACCGGTTGTTGTACCCGCCTCAACGTAAGCCTTCTTTGAGGGGCTGTAGCGGTAAACCTTATAGCCTGCTGCACCGGGTACTGCATTCCAGCTGAGCTTAACTGCTGATGTTGTCTGAGATGCTGACTTGACTGAATCGGTCTTGCCGGGCTTGATATAGAAGTATACACTCTTTGAGCCCTCGTAGTTGCCGATGAAGGTTACCTTAACGGTGTAGCGACCGACACCGCTTCTTGAAGAAGCAACAGAAGTCTTATAGTCAACATTCTTTGTAAGTACTTTGCCGTTGGCGTCCTTAACTGTTACCTTGGGAGTCTTGTTTTTGCCGTCGTAGACGTAGTTTGTGGTGGAAAGGGTTACGGACTTAATCTTAGAAATCTTTTCGGCTTTCTCCTCTGCACCGCAGGTTGAGCACATGTATTCAACTTTGCCGTCGGTGTCAAATGATGCCTTGGTAATATCTGCTACGAAATCATGTGCATGTGCTGAAACACCGATGTTGTAATTGATTGAAACGGGAGCAAGAGAAGCATACCTTGCTTCAATTAATACAACTATAGTTTCGTTCTTATCAAGATTCTTTAAGAGCTTCTCATAACTATCACTGTTTACACCTATAATTTCATCTAAAATTTCTCCGGATTTTGATCCGGACACTTTAATTCTCCAGCCGTTTTTAACATTATCCGAAATTTCTCTTCTGAAATACAGGTTATATACGTCTGCGCCGTTTGTTTTGAAGCTGTAATAGTCCTTGTCGTCTCCCTTGTATAAGTTTGCGTTATAAATATTATCAGCTGCAATCTTTGTAGCTGTCTCTGCAGAATCGTTTCTTTCAGCTTCCCAGAGCTCGTTTTCAGGGCATGTGTTAACACGTAAATCATATACACAGTCAAGGGGAGCTGAAGAATCATATAAGCTTGATACTCTTATAACAAAAGAACCTTTGAAGGGTAACATAAAGGTTTTACATTCAGAAATAATTCCGCTGTATGATACGATTTCCACTGATGAGCCGTAGGGATATATGCTGAGACGCCATCCGCTGCTTAAACTTGCCGAGTTTGTTTTTTCATTGGGCTTAAATGTTACAGAATAGGCCTCTGCATCAGAGCTGAAAAGATAATAATCCACATCGTTGCTCTTATATAATGCACCGTAGTATGTTTTATCCGTTTCAATTTCTGTAGCTGTGGAAGAATCATTATTGAACTCATTTTCCCAGTAGCTGTTTTCTGTTGTATGAACAGTAAGATCATAATAGCAATCGATAGGAGCAGAGGAACTGTAACGAGGTTCTATTTTGATTAAATAGTTGCCTGTGAAAGGTAATTCGGGAGTAATGAAATTTTTAGTTACTCCATAGTATTCCTTAACAACTGTTACACCGTCATCCTGTAAAATAAAAACATTCCAGCCACTGCCCACCTTATTGTAATCTACCGACTCATTTAACTCAAAAGAAACTCTGAAGAAATCCTTATCTGCTGTGAACTTATACCAATCTATATCAGCATACTTGTATAAAGAACCGTTGTAGGTCTTGTCTGTTTCAATTACATCAGCTGTTACGGTTGTCTGATTATTTTCAGACTCCCAATGGTCACATACTGTAGTGTGAATCTTTATACCGTAGGTGCAATTTTTAGGAGCAGAAGAACTGTAACGAGCTTCAACCTTTATGTAATATGTTCCCTGAAGAGCAAGATTAGCTGTTACGGTACCGGACTTCTGTCCGACAAACTCTTTCACTTCTGTCACGCCGTCACCCTGATAAATTGTGATATTCCAGCCGCTTGCAATCTTGCTTGCGTCAACTACTGAAGGATCAACAACAAATTCAAAATTGAAATAATCCGCATTTGTGGTGAACTTGTACCAGTCGATATCTGTTTCGCTACTCAATGAGCCCTGATGAAGCTCATCAACTGATATCTGAGTAGCTGTATTTGTGCCGTCGTTGGGCTCGGCTTCTGTTGCCGCGTATGATACAATGCCTAAACCAAAGATCAGTACGATGACCGAAACGGCAGACATAACTAAACTTTTAAAATTTCGTTTCATAAAAGCGTCTCCTTTTACTTTATTTTTTCTTAAATTGTTTTTGTTAAGGGATTATACTATCGCTCTGTACTCACCCCCAGTTGAATGCGGTACCGCAACCTCTGCAATTAGCTTCGCCGTACATTACAGTGCCTCCGCAAGTGGGGCATCTGTAAACCTGAGGCTGGGGAGCAGGTGCTGCTGCCGCTGCAGGCTGCTGAACTGTACCCTGTACGCCCTGTGTAACAGCAGGCTGTGAAGGTACGTACTGCTGAGACATAACAGTAGATGCAATGTATGCATCCTCTGCCTTTTTGGCTTTGATAAGCTCAATAATATCTTTAGTCAACACAATCGGGCAAGCTATCCAACCAAGGGTAACGGAAAGGAAAAACTTTACAATAAGCATATAGAAGCTGAGCGAAATGAAGATTTTACTTAACCAACGCCATCCGAAGGGGAAACCGCCGCACATGCAAGCCATAAAAATTTCAATTCCCTGAACTCCGCCACCGACTCCTGCCATGGCTATTATAAATGCTATACCGCAACCAAGTATTGCTAAATCCTTAACGAGTCTCTTTATTGCTTCACTTTTCATTTTAAAAACTCCTTTAACCTATTTTTACAAAATCATATTCTTCGTGGCTTGAAATGTTTTCTTCCAGGCCCTCTAATGTTTCTTCTATAGCTCCTAAAAACCAAGAAGAACACTTTTCAAAGGAGATAGTTCCGTCCGGTTTTCTTACAATTTCATTCACCGCAACTGCTTTATACTGATTCGTTTCATAAAAAGCACCCTGGTAATGAACAGAATAAAAGGTTACATATATCACAAACTTGCTACCGGGCTCTGTTGTGGCAAAGGGTTTAATCTTACCCTCATAGCAGCCCTTGAGCTCAGCTAAATTACAATAATCGTCTGACAGCTCATCGTTTATTACAAAGTTCTTGATATTTTCAAGCTCTTCAGCACTAAGCTGAGTATATGATGTTATGTATTCACCGAGACCTGAAACCGTATAAAGCTTTTCTACCTGCGGGAAAATGAATCCGTGCTTGTATATATTCTCATTAATATGGTCCTGATATGAACCGCTGTAGGAACTGTATCCGGGTCTTTCTATTTCGATTTTAAAAACATCACCGTTTGAATAATACTCTTTTGAATAATCCTCGGTAACCATATAAAGACCAATTGCAAATTCATCTATCACTTCGTTGTTATAGATAATATTAAATGCTTTATCGTAATATTCATTTGCTTTAAAATAGCAGCCGTTTATTTCCTGGTAGAAGCCTTCAGGAATTTTCAGCTCAATCTGACCGCCGCCGTTACCGCCGCTGTAAACGATGAACTGCTCTATTATCGGATAAATATCCAATTCAGTACCGTCGGTTAACTGAGGCTTTTCCTCTTCTTCCTCATCGGGAACAAGACTGCTCTGGCCGAAATAATCGTCATTGTAGTCATCGCCGAACAGTTCCTCCAAGAGATAATCTTCATCTACGAGATATTCATCGTCTTTGCTTTCCTCTTTGTTACCGCATGCCGCAAAACTGAATAACACAATCAGTGATAATGCTGAAGCGAGTAAACATCTTACACTTTTCTTAAACATTTTAAATTCCTCCGTTTTGACTTTTGTGTCTTCCTGATTTTCCGCCTTTCGTGTACGAACGGCATCAAATCAAGGTTGTGTTGTTTTGTAACTTTCGCCTGAGAGTAACACCGTTTTTGCCCTCTTGCTTGTTACGATTGAATTATATAACTGATTTTTTCACTTTACAATAGCATTTGTAACCAGCGGTTGTTTTCTCGGGTGAACGGCAAATTAATGCATGAACGGTTAAATTTAACAAGATAATTCCACCTTTAAAGAGTCATCCCATTTATAATTTTATCCGCACTGTTACAAGCATCAGGTACGACCGCAGAAAAGCTTCAATAAACGCACCCCGTCGGATAATTGAACAAAAAAAGCGAAAAGACGTGCCACCTGCAGAGTAGCACGCCTTTTCTCAAAACAACACAAAAGAAAGGAGTATCATTATGATTATTGTTTATCTGTCATTTAACCAGGGATTCAAGATATTCCTGCCTGAAAACAGGATCGTTAAACTGCTTACAATCCCTCATCATGTGGAAGGTACCCTCAGGAACTGCCTCACCGCAAGCGGGGCACACAGTATCCTTATTGAAAGGCACATCGTAGCCTCTTATGAAATACCAGCCAATCTGCTTGATAATTTTGCCGTCCTTTGTTCTGTAAGGTCCGGACCAAATAACATTGTACGGATAACTAAAATTATCTTCGTGTGCTATTCTATAGTCCTCGTCGTAACCGGAAATTTCGAAGAAATAATAGCGCATCTCCGTAAAAAGTCTGCTTTTTGCCTCATAGTCAACCTCTTCCGACTCAAGTATACAGAAGCCTACCCAGGGACATCCGTCGAGAGTAACACAGTATGAAAGCTCATAGAATTCATCTACGAAAAGGTCATATGTATAATCCTCAATAGAGTACTGATAAACACTCTGAGCCTCTTCGTATCCCTCAATATAGAAGTCGCCTACATATTCGCAGTTAACCTCTTCCTGTGCTTCATATCCGAAGGCAGCCTTGAATTCCTTCTTTATTTCGGAAACATATTTGCTATCATTTTCGGTTGTGTATATGCTTATCCACGCAGCACACTTGTTATCGTACATAAAATGCTTTGAAGGCAGATTTTTGCTTTCATAAACACCTATAAGCTCATCGAGATTCTCTATCTTATCGACACGAACCCGGCGCTCAGACCATTTATCGCTGTATACCTTCTTGCCGCTTACTTCTTTGTAAGCCTTTATTCTGATGTAATAAGTCTTACCGTTTTCAAGATTCTTCAGAGTTTTTCCGACAGTGGTACCGCCTGACACATTAACGGATTTCTTATTGCCGTAGTTGCTGTAGAGCGAGTAGTGAATAAGGTATCCGTCGGCACCCTTCGTCTTATCCCAGCTTAACGCTACCGAAGTCTCAGCGGGAACAGCCTTTTTGATAACTACATCGCTCAGCTCAGAGGTTATCGTTATGGAATCCGATGCAGAACCGAACAAGGTTCTACCGTTCAGCTTCTTGTACGCTCTGACGCTGAACACGTAAGCAGTACCGCTTTTCATATTATTAATCTGAGTACTTGTAGCGGTAAGGGTTCTGATCTTAGTCCATTCGTTTGTTTTGGCATCGTACCTGTAAACTCTGTATCCGCTTGCACCGCTGACCTTATCCCATGACAGCTTGGCTGTTTTAGTACTGAGAGGTACAAAATCAACACCGGTAACCTTTGCGGGTCTTGTCATCGCCTCAAAGGGTTCGTAAAACTTACCCCAATTAACCTTACTGCCGCTCTTTGTATAGGGTCTGAGCTTAAAGGTGTATACCTCACCTGCAGACAAGCCCCTTACAGTATAGCTTGTTTTAGTGGTGGTAACAACCTTTGCATATGCCTTTGTCTTGGTATTGTACTTATAAAGTCTGTAGCCCGTTGCGCCCTTGGTCGCTTTCCAGCTCAGCTTTATCGAATTTGTTTTAGTATCCTCCTGCTTTAAAACATAGCCCGTAGAAGCTGAAGCGGCATTTACAACAGTACTGAAGCATTCTGCCGCTCCGACCGATGAAAACAGCATTAGGAGAACTAAAACCAACACCAGAGATTTTTTAATTACTTTCATATCTGTGACCTCCGTAGTTTGATATTTGTTGCTATATCTACATTATGCAAATTATCAGAAAGAAGTCAACTGTTTTTGTAATGAGTGGTTGATTTTCGGGGTGAGTGGTGAGGAAAAGAAAGCGGCTATCGATTGATAGCCGCTTTTATTATTATTTTCCGAACAGTCTGGCGATAATCTTGATAATTTTCTTCACTGCTTCAAGGATAGAAGCGTAACCGTCAGAGATAATATTCAGAACATTTTCAAAAAAGCCCTCTTCCTCCTCTTCGGCTTCTTCAAAAGATTCATTTTCATCATCTACATTTCCATTATTTTCCGTTTCGTCAGTATTATCTTCATCTTCTTTTTTATTTTCTTCAGGCTTCAAGTAAACTGCAAATTTATAATTATAATTGCCTAATTCTTCATTGTTCATAATATCACAAAAATTTTCCAAGGTAAAAGCTTCATAACCATTATTTTCAGGGTCGGTTTCTATAATTGCAAAAATTCTGGTATTATCTGCACTTGGTACATATTCGCCTTTCAACGGATATAAGCTGGTAAATCCAAAGATATAATCCCCAATAGGTGTGAATTCTCTGAAAACAATGTTGTAGAAATTAAGATATGAACCATAATACATAGCAGAAACAAAAACTTTGAATTCTTCTTCTGTAAACTCTACTGTACCATCAACATATACACCAATTTTTTCTTCACCTAAAGCGAATTCATCATCAGCAGAACTCATAAATTCAAAAAGTGTATAATTAGAATATTCATTTTTTGATTTTTCCACAAACACATGCTCTGGAGCTTTGTTGCTTGAAACAGCATTTTTATTTAAATATAAATTCGCATATGAAACCACCATATTTAAGTTGGCACAATTCTTAAAAGCGCCAGACAGAATACGGGTATCATCACTATCTATTATTACAGTTGTAAGATTTTCAAAATCCGAAAAAGCATTAGATTCAACTGAAAAAATATCTTTAATAAGAATTTGTTTAGTTAAAGTTGCATACTGTGACCAGGGATGGTATGAGGTAGTTTTTATATTAGTATTTCCCGTGATACCTGACACAATAAGAACTTCATCTTCAAAATAATAGCATAAAACATTCGCATTAACTATCAATTGATTGTTTTCATTCGTAAAAATTTCAATCCAATTATAAGCCTCACCATAACAATAAATATTAGAGGAATAATTTGAAAAAGCATTTGGTTTTATTTCTGTAAGAGTTCGATTTAATTCCACAGTTTCCAAATACGCATTGTAAGCCAAAGCATATTCCCCAATTACTGATGTATTTATATTCAAAGTGAAATTTAAATCTTTTTT
This sequence comes from Clostridia bacterium, assembly GCA_017555765.1. Taxonomy (GTDB): domain Bacteria; phylum Bacillota; class Clostridia; order Oscillospirales; family Acutalibacteraceae; genus UBA6857. Next base: position 32,265 of record JAFZFT010000026.1, read on the forward strand.
ACCGGCCGGATACTGAACTAATATTGATTTATCTTTACTATATAAAACACCATTTTCATCGCAATAATAATCATTCTGTTCATCAACAAATATATTTTCTAGAGTAATACACCGACCGAAAGCCTCTTCTTCAATAGAAGCAACATTTTTAGGTATTTCAATCAACGTTAAAGAACTGCAACCTTTAAAAGCATTTTGTTCGATAATCGTAACAGAATCCGGGATAATTATATCCTTCAAATTGCTACAACCCCAAAAAGAACCTAAATTTATTGTTGTAAGGTCATCCGAAAGCTCAATATTTTTTAAGTTTTCACAATCCTGAAACATGAAATCACCAAGAGAAGTCACCTTACTTCCTATAACGATTTCTTCGAGATATTTACAATGTCCGAATACTTCGTAGTCGCCAAATTGCTCAACACTTTCAGGTACAGTATAAATGGTTCCTTCTTTTGAAGAAGGGTATTTTACGAGTTGGGTTTTATCTTTATTGAACAATATTCCCTGTTCTGATATGTAATTTTCATTGTTTTCATCAACTATTATTTCTTTAAGACTATGCCAATCCGAAAACGCACTACTCTCTATGCCGGTTACGCTTGCAGGAATATAAATGCTTTCAACCTTATCACAATCGTTGAATGTTGAACCGCCTATACTACGAACATTGTTGCCTATAGTAATACTTGTAGCAGCACTGCACCTATCAAACGCTCCCCGACCCAAATTTATAACACTGTCAGGAATCACTATATTTGTAATATTCTTGCAAGCTAAAAATGCATTGATTCCTATACTTGTTACACTATCAGGAATTGTTACATTTGTAAATTCATAACAAGAAGAAAAAGCACCGTCACCAATACTCTTCACGCCATAAGGAATTGTTACATTTGAAAGAGCAGTACAACTCCCAAAGGCTCTGTCACCTATACGTGTCACGCCATCAGGAATTACAACCTCTTCAAGGCTGTCACAATGTTCAAACATACCATCACCTATACTTGTTATACCGACTTCAACAATGATAGACTTGATATCAACATCATAAAAAGGTGAGTAATCAATAAAATTGCGGTAATCATACATATCACCGGTACCACTAATAACCAGCTCACCAGTTAAACTGTCATATGTCCAATAAACATTGTCACCGCATTGTCCTGTTGTTGCAAGGTCATCTTTTGCGCTCGCACTCATGCCAAGACACACAGCAAGGCACAGCATCAGTATAAATGCCGCTACATAACTTATCTTTTTCTTCACAAGAAAACCCTCCGTTTAAGTTTTTTACCTTTTCATTATTGTACTCTTTCAGCAAAAAGTCAACCTTTTATGTAACGAGCGGTCAAAAATTCGACTAAAAGGTCGTTTTTATTACTATTTTTACCCAAAAGAGTACCATTCACCCGAAAAAACAACCTTTCATTTCTCAGGCTCTTGAAATATTGTTTACAAAAATGTTATACTTTGAACACAATAAAAACCGAGGAAGTGATATTATGAAAATCGCCATCTGCGAAGATGATATTTATATGTCTGAGACTCTTAAAGGTTACGTTAAGGATTTTCTCGACAGCAAGGAAATGCTCTTTACTATCGAAACCTTCGATACTGCTGAAAAGTTCAACAGCTCAACGGAAACCTATGACCTTCTGTTTCTTGATTATGAGCTTCCCGACTCAAACGGTATGGAAATCGCAAAAAACTTAAGAAAAATCAACAAAAAAACAACCATCATTTTCACTACATCTTTCCCCCAATATGTTTTCGACTGCTTTGATGTCGGTACTTTCCGTTATCTCGTCAAGCCTGTCAGCTGTGAAAAAATCGAAAAAGTTATGACTGACTTTATCAACAGCTTTGAGCAGTACGCTAAAATAGACATACCTACAGACGGCGGCGGAGTTGTGTTTGTAAGCTTACCTGAAATTATGTATATCGAATCCAACGGCAGATATACAACCGTAAGAACAAACAGCACCAGCTATGTTTCCCCGAAGGCACTCGCAACCTTCCAGGCGGAAATAAACAGCTTCCGTTTTTACCGTACACACAGAACGTTCCTTGTAAATATGAAGTACATCGCTGAAATTCACGGCAGTACCATTGTACTTACCAACGGAGAAAAGGTCTCTATCAGCAGACGAAACCTTTCTACATTCAATAATGCTTACTTCAATTTCCTTAAGTACAGCGACTTATAAGGAGCGGACATTATGAGCTTAACCGATTTAAATTTAACTAACATTTTAAATATTATCGGTATTTTCTTCAGAGACCTGACAATGATTGTCAATTATCTGTTTTTAGGAAAATACCTTCTGAAGGGCGATATAAAGAAAAACAATATTCTCACCGCCTTCTCTTTGGCTTTCCTTGCTGCAGTATCAATAGCCGGTGAGATGTACATAGTTCCTAACGATCCCGACGGTCACGAATTCACAACAGTAATTTCTACGTTTATATTCGTCATCGCAATGTGTATTTATATCAGAAACATAAAGAAAGGTCAGTTTGTATTTCTTATGTTTGTGTATACAGCCATTGTAGATATGACATACACATATTTTGAGAAATTTTTACCCGAGCACCATTATGTGGAGTGCTTTATATACGTTGCAATTTATCTGTTAATAACTATTTTTGTCAAAATTTCGGTCAAAAAGGCTCCCACAAATATCTTCCCTGAAGTTATTGCTACTGTTCCGAAATGGCTTTTGTGGACTCTTGCCTTATTCTGCTTCACAAAGTACCTTACCGAAGACGGAGATCTACCTACCCTTGAAAAAATCCTCACCCCGATAGTATCCGTCGGTATTATCTGCTGTATCATTTACTTTATGTACAGAATTTTCAGCCTCACCTATCAGCAGACGGAAATCCTCAAGGAAATGCACAACCAGAAGGTACACTCTGAAAATCTGATCAAGGGCGACGAAAACTTAAGAAAATTCAGACACGACTACCGTAATCATATGATCGCTATTAACGCTTATCTGGAAAACGGACAGACTGACAAAGCCAGAGACTATATAAATAATATCAACTCAGGCATAAGCGATTCTCTCAATAAAATTTCTACAAGTAACTTTGTTGCTGATGCTATTCTTAACAATAAGGCTGTTGTTGCAGCTCAGGCAGGTAACAAAATCGTGTTTGACGGACAAATACCCTCTGAAGGTATAGCCGACCAGGATATTTGTACTATCCTTGCAAATGCTGTTGACAATGCCATTGAGGCAACTGCTGATATTCCCGGTTCAACAATCAGCATTGATGCGGCAGTGCGTAGCGGTTATTTCATACTTGAAGTAACCAACCCCGTCAAGGAAAACGTTAAGATCGGTAAGAACAATACCCTTAAAACGACTAAAAAGAACCGTAATGAACACGGCATCGGCACTCAGAACATTCAGAGAGTTGTTAAAAAATACAACGGTGCCCTCAACTTAACATGTGAAAACAAGATGTTCAGATTCGAGGTACGTCTGAATTATAATAGAAACAATTAAGTTTAAAACACCTGTTCGGGTCAGCTGAACAGGTGTTTTTCTGTATGCCACAGCACATTTTAATACAGTACTTATTGTGGTGCTTTCGGATTAATTATTTTCCGTCAACAGCGTTGTCAATTCTGATTTGCTGTAGTATAATAGAAGTAATCTGGCAGAGGAGAGATGATTATGTCACGAAAATATTCCCACGTAATAGTTATAGGTGTTGACGGTGCAGGTGCATGGTTCAAGGATGCCGACACACCGAATTTTGACCGTATCTTTGCTGACGGTGCAGTTACTTATAAGGCATTATCCTCAAAACCGACAATAAGTGCAGAATGCTGGGGCTCAATGCTTATCGGTGTAGGCCCCGAGGTGCATAAGCTGACAAACAAAAAGGTTTCACTTCTCCCCTATCCCCTGTGGTCGAAGTTTCCCACTGTTTTCCGCCGTATAAGAAAAGCTTATCCAAAAGCAGAGCTTGGCTCTTACTGTGACTGGAATCCTATTACAAAGGGAATAGCGGAAAAATTCATCGGCATTTCTCACCGTACGGCAAGAGATAAAGAGCTGACACCCCTTATCTGTGATTACATAATAAAAAAGAAGCCCGATTTCCTCTTCATTCACTTTGACAGCTGTGACGGAGCCGGGCACAGTAACGGGTACGGAACAGAGCAGCATCTGAAAACTATATCCGAAAACGATAAGCTAATCGGCGACGTTTATTCCTCTGTAGAAAAAGCAGGTATTCTTGACGATACACTTTTTATGATTATCGCAGACCACGGAGGTACCGTCGAAAACGGCAGAGGCAGTCACGGCGGCTGGACGGACGAAGAAAAGTATGTTACATTTGCCGCTGTCGGTAAGGGTATAAACAATTCAGAAATCAGGGAAATGAATATCCGTGACCTTGCCGCAATCGTACTTTACGCTATGGGAATAGAAATTCCCGAATTTGACGAAAATGGCTGGACCTCACAGATTCCTGACGGATTATTTGAAGATTATAAGGGCGACTATCGTGATATATCTCACCTGACAGGTGCCGCACCCCGAATTTCAAAAACACATCACACTTCAGAGCTTGTCTGAAACTTAATCTGCACCTTCAGGTTCAGTAGTGTAATAAAACGTATGGAGGAAAATATGAATAATAAGGATATCCTCAGAAAGCTCACTATAAAAGAAAAGGCGGAGCTTTGTACGGGCAAGGACGTATGGCATCTTAACGGTGTTGAAAGGCTCGGCATACCCTCTGTAACACTCACCGACGGGCCTCACGGATTAAGCCTTAAAAAGCCTGACAGCGATGTCACCGAAGATGTTACTGCGACCTGCTTTCCGCCTGCAGTAACCACCGCCGCTTCTTGGGACAGAGAGCTTCTTTACGCAATGGGAGAGGCTATGGGTCAGGAGTGCCTGAGCAAAAAGGTCAGCATTATTTTAGGTCCGGGTGTGAACATAAAGCGTTCACCCTTATGCGGCAGAAACTTCGAATATTTTTCCGAAGATCCTCTTGTTGCGGGCGAGCTTGCCGCAAGCCTGATAAACGGCATACAGTCAAAGGGAGTCGGTACATCTCTTAAGCATTTTGCCGTAAACAGTCAGGAAAGGCGCCGTCTTGCCCTTGACAGTGTGGTTGACGAAAGAGCGCTCAGAGAAATTTATCTGACCGCCTTTGAAATTGCCGTAAAAAAATCCCAACCCTGGACAGTGATGTCTGCCTACAACCGTACAAACGGCGAATACTGCACCGAAAACGGATATCTGCAGAATAAAATTCTTCGTCAGGAGTGGAGCTTTGAGGGTGTAGTTATGTCCGACTGGGGCGCTGTGAACAACCGTGTCAAGGGACTTCGAAATGGCTGCGACCTTGAAATGCCCTCCTCCTACGGGTATAACACAAAGAAAATCTGTGATGCAGTAAAAAACGGCGAGCTCGAATGGGAGCACCTCAGTACTGCGGCAGACAGAATGCTCACCCTTATCGAAAAATCCCGCAAGGCACTGGGTGAATACAGCTACAACAAGCAGGAGCATCATAAGCTTGCGGCTGAAATATACGAAAAATCTGTAGTGCTTCTCAAAAACGAGGATAATATTCTTCCTCTTTCAAAGGATAAAACTGTTGCGGTCATCGGCGAAATGGCAGAACACCCCCGCTATCAGGGCGAGGGAAGTTCAATTATTGTACCTACAAAAATCACAAACGTCCTTGAAGGTCTCAGGGAAGAGGGCTATACATTCACTTATGCACCCGCATATTCGAAAAAAGAAGATGTGCTTCATAAGGATATGCTCGAAGCTGCCCTCAGAACAGCTTCAGAGGCTGATACGGTACTTCTTTTCATCGGACTTACTGAAGAATACGAAAAAGAAGGCTTTGACAGAGCCACGATGAATCTCCCCGCTTCTCACAACCGACTTGCCGAGGAAATTTTAAAGGTAAACAAAAATGTCTGCGTTATTCTTTCGGGAGGATCTCCCGTAATTATGCCGTGGATAAATAATGTCAAGGCAGTAGTCAACGGCTATCTCGGCGGTCAGGCAAGCGGTACAGCTATGGCGAAAATTCTTTCGGGTAAGGTCAACCCGTCGGGTAAGCTTGCCGAAACCTATCCCCTTTGTGAAAGCGACGTACCCTGCAGTGACAGCTACCCAGCAACGGTACTTACTGCAGAGCACCGCGAAAGCATTTATGTGGGATACCGCTATTATGACACGGCAGAAAAGCAAGTCCTTTTCCCCTTCGGCTACGGACTTTCTTATACTAATTTCGAATATTCGGACATCGCCCTTTCGGCTGATACAATAAAAAATACCGACTCTCTTACCGTCAGCTGTAAAATTAAAAACTGCGGCGACAGAGACGGTGCGGAAATCATTCAGCTTTATGTCAGAGACGAGGAAAGTACTGTTTTCAGACCCGAAAAGGAGCTTCGTGACTTCTGCAAGGTATTTCTCAGGTCAGGTGAAGAAAAAGAGGTTTCCTTCACTCTTTGCAAGCGTGCCTTTGCGTACTATAATACCAACATAAAGGATTGGCACGTTGAAGCGGGCATTTTCGAAGTGCTTATCGCTTCTTCGAGCCGTGATATAAGACTCAGCGCAAGGGTACAGGTTGATTCCACCCAAGCCGAAGCAGAGATACCCGATTACAGACAAACCGCCGTCTGCTATTACGGAGCAGATGTTAAAAGCGTACCCGATGAGCAGTACAAGGCTCTTCTCGGCAGAGATATCCCGCCGCATTTCCACTCGGAGGGTATGAAATTTACACCCGAAAGCTGCTTTGCGGATGCAAAAGGTACAAAATGGGGCAAGAGGATAATAAGACTCATCACCCGCGGAAAATACTCCGACCCTGACGAAAAGGGCGCAGAGGAATGGAGAAGTGCATTGTTTGAAATCCCCATAAGAAACCTTTACAACTCATACCGAAGCCCCATAACGGAAAAAACCGGAGAAGGCATACTGATGCTTCTCAACGGCGAGAACACCGCAAAGGCATTCTGCACAATCGCATCGGGACTTGCGGAAAATGTGAAAAAGATTATTAAAACGAAGGACTGATTAATGCAAAAGCCTTTCACGGAAAACTCCGTGAAAGGCTTTTCTGCTAAGCTATACTGACATCACACGGGATTTTCCTTATCCCCTGTTGAAGCTGTGTTTCTTACGTTTTCGTTTATTCTTTCAACTATGTCCTGCTCGTATATATCATCGTACATAAAGCCTGATACCGAAAGTACGGCTTCACTGCGGCGGCTCTGAAGTACACAGTCAACCGCCTTGAAGCACACTCCCTCACCATCAGCGGTACTGCGTATAGCAAGAAGGATTTCAGCCATCTTTTCAGCAGTTACTGAGTTGTCGTAAAAATATACTGTCAGCTTACCCGCTCTTTTGCCCATTTCAGCAGTATCGTACACACCGTCGAGGACAAGCTCCTCAGTTGAAATCGCATAGGCGGGAATCGACTCATCAACCGCCGCATCGGACTCTCTGAACATTATCTCACCGAAGCCGAAATCGATTTCAAAGGTAATTTTTCCGCTGTCAAGAAGCTTATCCACGCTTTCTCGGTACGCGTCATCTATGCGGCTCGCAGTATTCCACTTTTTAAGCACTGCAGATTCATAGGTGTCATAACCGATGTTACCCTTCATATCCGCATAAAGGGTAAAAGAGCTATCGGGACTTGAGGGCGATACGATATTGACATAGTAATTACCCGTTTTAAAATCATAAACGGCCTCGTCAACAGTGAAATCCTTATCGCCGTAATTTTCCTCAATATAAATTTCAGAGCTTTTCGTCACAAGAAAATCCGATATGGGATTTCCGAAGGGCAGAAAAACCACAAAAACAGAAAGAACACTCAGAAGCATTGATATAATTCTGTTCATAATAAACCTCCCGGTATAAAATATCATTTTTCTTAAAATCCGCCGTGCGACAATTCCGTACTGTCATCTGACAAAAGGCTGAGCGGCTCTTCATAGCTTACTGTATCCGCTGCCTTTTCATATTCCTGAAGCTGACGTGCTTCATTCATTACAACGTGATACTCAATCATACGCTCAAGCTCGTCGGTTTTGCCGTCGTGATTAAGGTCGAATGTGTTTCCGAAAATATGATCGAACATATCTCTCATCCTTTGTTAAATGATTAATCCGGTATTTCTATCTTGAAATTACCCTCAGCATCAATTTTCAGCTTCAGACCCTTGATATATTTGTTATAGAAAATTTCTTTTTCGGCAGGAGAAATCTCCGCACGGCTTTTTCTGATAACATCGTCAAAGAGCTCCTTTGCACTTCCGAGATTGAAATTATTCTTTAAAACAGTTTCAAGTTCACTGCGGAAAACGCCCTTGAAAAAGCTGTTGTTTTCCATAGTCTTGAAGGTATCAAGGAAGCAATAGAATATGTCATTCTCTCTGAGAAGATTTTTAAAGCTGTATCCGCACTTATCACGCTCTGCCATAACGATAAACTTCGCATCGTCAACAGAGTCAATTACCGACCAGAAGTCTGAGTCCGAAGAAGCAAGAATAATACTGTCTGCACCGTCTCTGTACACCGCCTTGGAAACACCCGCCACAAGCTTATGGTCAACCAGGGATTTATCCTCAGCGATTCTTTCAACAGGTACCGCCTCAATCTCTATATCGGGAATAAAGTGCTTGAGATAAGTCCAGGCCTTTGTTGTGTGTACCGCATCGTAATAAATAACTATTTTGTCAATCTTATCTATATCGTAATCGGACAGGCCGTCGACAGTCGAAGCAAAAAGATAGGGATCGGCATTTTCACCGTCAACAAAAATCTGTATCTTCTTACCACGCTGCAAAAATTCGGAAATATTGTTTTTGGTAGCATCACTTGCGTCAACAACCTTGCTCTGGTCCTGAAAATATTCTCTGTTATTAAGATATGCAATCTCAAGAATATCCTTGTCAGTACAAAGAATGTAGCCGCAGGCTTCAGGGTCACGCCAATAAATATATCTCTGGTACGGATAAACAGCCTGATTCAGCTGAAACTTTTTTGACTCTTCCTCAATATTAGCGGGCATCACAAATAGACTTCTGATATTTTTAAATTTGACCCAATCGGGAAAATATTTCTGTATTTTGTCTATTCTTTTTACAATTTCATTATTTATATTTTTTATATATTCGTTGATATCCCTGTGTCCCGATATTACGGAAATTTCAGCTCTGCGAAGATATCTGAAATCCTCTTCGAAAAGCTCCATCTTATCAATAGGCTTATAATCCACTGAAAAATCTCTCAATGCTCTGCTGACACTCTTAAAGTGCAGTATGAGATTGCTTCGGATATTATTCAGGTGGCGGATTGCACAGCAGTTCTCGTCTTTTTCAAGCTTCTCTCTGATTACGGTATATTCAGCTTCATCCTCGAGGTGCTTGATAAGAGTATCATGCCTTACGCCGATAAGAAATCCGATTGTAAGAGCAATACTTTTAGAATAGTTTCTGTAAGAAGATTTCTGTTCAGCAACGTGCTCTGCGTCAGGGTCTTCTTCAACAATAAGGTCCTTTAAATCTTCAAAAGATATGTTTTCCCACATATATTTATCCTCCTTTTAATAAGAGTACTGATAAGTTGTATTTTTTTCAAAACGCTGTTAATAAATTACGATTGAAGGTACAGTAATCATATTATAAATTATACTACATAAAAATTTTTAATGCAATAAAATTCAGCCGTTTCCCGGTGTTCGGTATGACAATAAAAAGGCCGTATAATTGTGCATTATTTTTAATAAAAGCCGTCAGCAACAGTTGAACAGCCACCGGAAATATCCGATGGCTGTTATATATTATTTAACCTTTACGCTCTTTACGTCACTCCATGCAGAGTAAACATAACCGCTGTCGGTTTTCGCATAAGCTCTGACCTTAAAGTAATAAGTCTTGCCGCTTGTAAGGCCTGTCTTGTAATATTTTTCCGTACCCGCCTTACAGTTGGTAATCTTGGTATATTTACCGTCCGCACTTGTTGAGTACCATACCTGATAGCCATTTTCACCGTCGATATCGTACCAGGCAAGCGTAGCTCTGCCATTTGCAGTTGATGCCACTCTCAATGCAGGCATTTCAAGATATGGAACGGTGGCTTTTACTCTTGTATAGGAGGATGCCCAATAGTAGCTTCCGTTATACTTGGCATAGGGTCTTATCGCAAAGGTATAGCTTGTACCGTTTGTAAGACCGCTTACTGTATAAGATGTAGCAGTTGTGGTCTTAAGAGCCTTCCAACCCTTTGAGGTCAGCCTGTAAACTCTGTATCCGGTTGCACCTGTTGCCTTTGACCACGAAAGAGTAACGTAACCCGGTCCGCTGGTTTTGATTTTACCTGTTGGTGCAGTGGGAGCAGTTTTAACACTTATTTCAGCATACTCGTCTGCATATCTCCAGCACTCAAAGCTGTAGCCGTAAGCGTGAGCCGTACCGTAGGCATAGGCCTTTACCGCAAACTTATACTCCTTACCCGTCGCAAGCTTTGAAACGGTATATTCGGTATCCTTGAACTGCTTGATTGCCTTCCATGTACCGTCGGAATTCTGTCTGTAAACACGGTATCCCGATGCGTGAGGAACCTTATTCCACTTAAGAGTAACTGTTGTCTCCGTCACATCTGTTACCGTAAGACCTGTTACGGTGTCAAGAGCGAATCTGTTTTTATCGTCCTCTACTGTACGAGTCAGTCCGCAAGTTTCATAATCGCACTTTGCGGTCATAGTTCCGTCATAGCAGTAGGATGCGTTGCCGTCGTAAACATAATTCGTATATGAGTGACCGATAACCGGATGCTCATAAAAGATTCTGCACCAATCCGAGGGTTTCAAAGCAGCCCATTCCTCCTTGGTACCGGCAAAATAAATTTCATCAACCGATGAAAATGAGAAAAAATTACTGAATGCTTTATGATCAAGACTTTGTATATTTTTTCCGATTCTTACAGTCTCCAACCACGCACAGGATTCTGTTATATATTCACCGATCTCTTTTATACTGTCCGGAAAATATATCGATTCGACTGCTCTGCAATAACGGAAGGCAAAGGCCTTTATTGTTTTTACGCCTTCATCAATTATGATTTTCTTCGCATTTTTGCAGTAAGCAAAGGCATCTTCGCCGACAGTCTCAACATTACCGGGAATGTGTATTACCTCAAGTGCAGAACAGGTATGAAAAACAGCATCCTTGATTTCTGTGATGCCCTTTCCTATGTGCAGAGAGGTAAGTGCTGTACATCTGTAGAAAGCACTCCCTCCGATTTCTGTAACGCTGTCGGGAATAACAACAGACTTCAGGGCAGGATTCTCACGGAATGCCATTTCACCTATATATTCAAGGCCCTCATTGAGAGTAATCTTTTCAAGGTCCTTTCCGTATGAAAAGGAATTAACACCTATACGGCGTACACTACCGGGTAATATAATCTCCGTTGCCTTTGTATTGCTGACTGCTCCGTCAGCAATATTTACGGTGCCGTTTCTGACAGTTAATTTTCCTGTTGCCTCCGAGGCTACAAGATGACCGCCGACATAAAGGACATCATTTTCCCAGTTATCTCTGTTGTTGTAATATCCGCTTCCCTTAAAGGCATTCAATCCGATTCTTAAAACAGAATCAGGTACGGTAATTTCATTAAGAGTAACACAATCAGAAAAAGCCATCTCCCCTATTTTCTCAACTGAAGCAGGTACGGTATAGGACTTCAATTCTGATGCAGCCGGGAACTGAATAAGGAGAGTCTTATCAGCTGTATAAACCACGCCGTATTCATCAACTGTATAATTTTCGTTTTCTTCATCAATAACGATTTCCCTGAGGCCGGGACACTGCGAAAAAGCTGTTTCACTAATAACAGTTACATTTTTACCTACACTTGTTCTTTTAAGATTGTCACAGTCTTTGAAAACAATCTGGCCGATATAAGTTATATGCTCCGGAAAATCGAAGCTTACTAGCGAGTCACAATTATAAAAGAAGCCGTTGGGTATTTTAGTAACTGTTGAAGGAATAGAAACCTCCTCAAGCTTTTCACAACCACTGAAGGTATAGCCTATAATTGAAGTAACCCCCTCGGGAATTACCACCTTTGTTATTTTGCTGCAACCCCTGAAGGCACCGTTTACAATTTCCACAACGGGGAAGCCATCGATTTCTGCAGGAATAACAATCTCTCCCTCAAGGCTGTTATCGACGGATTCTACTCTAAAATATGTATTATTTTTTAAACAATAGGTGATACCGTCAATAGTCACATCCTCTAAACTGTCCGCTGCAGCGTAGCCTACCGACAAAACAGCAACCAGAGCCGCAACAACGGCAACCATTAACAGTCTGCTGATTTTCTTCATCATAATTCCTCCTTATAACGTATTGTGAGTGTTTAAATCTACTGTATGATTATAACAGAAATTACGCCGATGTGCAAGTTTTTGTCTGTTCGGTATGTTTTTCTGTCTGAATGGTAGAAGATGAAGAAAAAATCTCCCGTTCTTTTTGAGCGGGAGGGAGTTTTAGTTATGCAACTGTGCACGGGTGGTCAGGAAGCCTGGGGTTGTTACCGGTGCCCATAAGGCCCATCATTTCTACGCCTGATCTCATTATTGATGAAATAACATAATAGAGCATGTTCAAAAAGGCTTACAAACTCTAGCTTTGTCACATATTGATATTATGAAAACATCTGAACTGAATACATCGCTTGAGCTTGTATTACAGTAAGACAAAAACGTCAAATCAAATATAAAGCAAACAAAATAATTAGCGGATGTTTCTTTTGAAGAAACATCCGCTTTTGATTATTTAACCTTCACGCTCTTTACGTCACTCCATGCAGAGTAAACATATCCACTGTCGGTTGTGATGTAGGTTCTGACCTTGAAGTAGTAGGTCTTGCCGCTTGTGAGGTTGTTTACGTATCCGTTTGTTGAGTCTGCCTTGTAGTTAGCGTACTTCTTGAAGCCACTGTCCTTACTTGTTGAATAGTAAACAGTGTAGCCTGTTTCTCCGCTTACCGAAGACCAATAAAGTCTTGCCTTACCCGCGTAGGCGGTCACCTTTGTAAGGGCGGGTGTAAGTGTTTTCGTTGCAGTATCGACTCTCGCGTACTTGCTTGCCCAATAGTAAATGCCACCTTGCTTTGTGTAGGCTTTGACGGCAAAAGTGTACTTTGTACCGGAATTAAGACCCGTTGCGGTATAGGTAAGAGCGGTTGTTGTCTTGAGCGCCTTCCATTTGCCGTTTTTCACAACATATATTCTGTAACCCGTTGCGCCGGGCACCTTATTCCACTTGAGAGTGACGCTGTCTGATGTCTGCGAGGTTGTAACCTTGTCGGTGACGCCCGGCTTTGTCAGGGTATTGAATTCACTGTAGCCCGGTGACCAGATAATCAGAGCACCTGTATTCATATATGCTCTGACCGCAAAGGTATATTTTGTGCCCGGAGTAAGGTCGCTTATTGTTGTTGAAGTTTTTTTGCCTGTAGTTCTTACCGCAATGTCCCATGTGTTTGTTGAGTGGTTTTTCACGTACACCCGGTAACCTGAAACGCCTTCTACCTCATTCCACTTGAGAGTTATGCTATTAACTGTCTGTGAAGCCCTGATGTTTTCGGGTGAGAAGAAGGTTTCGGGATTGTATCCGCAGAGTGAGGGTACATTGGCAACGCCTGAATCAAGATTTTTTGAAACAAAGGTAAGCCATTTTTCATCAGTACCCGTGTAAAGAATCTGCTTGAGGCTTTCGCAACCCGTAAGAGCATCCATACCTAATTTCAGACCGCCCTCGTACAACACAATGTATTCGAGCTTCTTGCAGTATTCAAAGGTTCCCATACCTATCCACTTTACGCTTTTCGGGATTTCAATGCTCTTGATATTATTGCAGGAGAAGAAAGCGAAATCACCTATTTCTAAGATAGAATCAGGGAAAACAACATCTCGGAGATTATTGCAGTTTGAAAAAGATGCAGTGCCTATTTCTTTGAGCGTAGAGGGGAACTGAACGGTTTCAAGGGACTTCACACCGTAAAAGGCGTAATCGTTTATTATTGTCACACCCTCGGGGATAACAACATTCTTTGCTATCTTGCCGTTTATATAAAGGTTATCCGCAAACCAAACGGGAGAAGAAGCATAGTCGTCCATTTCTCTGTTTTTTATAGCAAGGTATGAAGTAAAGTCATTGACATATACGTTTTCGATATTTTTGCAGTTCCTGAAGGCATAACCTTTAAAGCTCTTTACACCTGTGTTGAAGATAATATTTTTAAGTGCTGTGCACTTGTCAAAAGCATATTTACCCACTTCCATAAGTGCCTTGCCCTCGATTCTGTCACCGAAGGTAACGCTTTCAAGCTTCTGACAGTTGTAGAAGGCATTCACGCCTACAGACTTTACGCTCGAGGAAAAAACTACCTCTTCAAGATGGGTACTGCCCCTGAATGCCAGTTCACCGATTTCTTCAACGCCGTAAGAAAAGGTCAGCTTCTTAATAGCCGAGCAGCCGCTGAAGGACTGATATCCTACCTTTTTGATGCCGGGGCCTATAGTCAGCTCAACATCGGAGCAGCCTTTAAACCATCCGTCGTATTGATTTATCTCTGCCGTAGCCTGAGTCTGTCCCTCGGGAAGAGTACCGACCACTGCCACCTTTACACCGCTATTACTAAAAGCATATCTGCCTATTACTGTCGATGCGGGGATTTCAACTTTTGTAAGGTTTTTAACGTATGCAAAAGCATAATCCGGTATTTTTTTCGTACCTTCGGGTACTGTTAATTTTGTAAGAGCTTTACCTGCGATGTATAAA
>JAFZFT010000027.1 GCA_017555765.1 Clostridia bacterium
ATAGATGTTATTGATCAAGCTGTTCATTATTTTAATTACATTAAGCCTTTGCGTAAGCTGAATAGAAAAACGCCAGTCCAATACAGGATTGAACTGGCTGCTTAATTATTTTTTTGTGTCTACAAAGTATTGACTATTTCAGATTAGCCACCTCTTTTTTTATTGATAATCAATCGGCATATGCTTCCTTAACAGCATAGTAAGCAGGCTTGGGATTACCGTCACAGTCAACAAGTCCCCACTTGGTTTCTACGGGACAATCCTCCTGACCGCAGACATAGCAAGAGCCTGTATCATCCCACATATAGATAAATGAACCTATAACATAATCGAGTGATCTGATTTTAGGAATTATATATGAGAAGAATTCAGCCTGACCTTCAGGTGTATGAGGATAATCATAAAGACCGAAGCCGTCGGGAAGCTCTCTGTAAAGATGGCTGCGGAATTCACCTGTGAACATAAGATCTGCTCTGTATTCAGGTGTTTCATCTGCATATCTGTCAAACTCATTTGCAAGTTCTTCGGGTAAAGCCTTGATGAAATTATCAATATCTGCCCTCGCCTCTTCTTCGCTTGAGTATCCGTAGCTTTCAAGTATAGCGAGCCTCTCTTCTTCGCTCTTTGTTTCACCGAGACCTATATATCCGAATTCACAAAGTATAATCGGCTTGCCCGTTATCTTTCTTACATAGTTAAGAACTACAAGATACTGGTCAGCACTTTTAAGTACATTTTCAAAACAACCAAGATAGAGGTCTACACCTACATAGTCACAGTACTGATGATAAGGCTTCATCTTAATGGGCATATCAAGAATTGAAAGCGCCGCAAGGTTATAACCAATTATAATATCCCCTCTTATGGGATACATAGCTTCAAGCTGCATACCTATGAATTCATAGGCTTCCTCCATCGTAAGAGGATAAGTGAAGCGGTCAATACCCATTTCATTTGTAATCTGGAAGGCGCCTACAATACCACGGAGGTCCTCCATATAAAAACGGGCAATATCCTGTATTGCTTCGCGGTTTTCGGGAAGTCTCGGGTCAAGTCCGTACTCGATATAATCCTCCGGGTAAGGTGTGATACCGAAGATTCTTATACCATTATCAGCGTACTCCTGAGCTTCATTTTTCCAAGCCGCATAGTAGGGAGAAATCTCTCCGTCGCCAATAAACGGGAAGGGTATATCATCACGGAACCACTCAATATTCGCTTCGTTAAGAAGATCATACTGAGGCTCGGCATGACAGACGCCCTTGATATATCCGCCTGTTTTTTCAATTGCAATTTCTACCTCGTTTTCGAAGGGACCTTTAAGGTCTGTGAGGAAGAAATTCAGAAAAGGTGTAATTACTGCGAGAAAAAATCCGAGAATTTTTGCTAGAATCGGTGAAAATGACATCATAATCTCTCCTTTTTTTATTGGATACAGCAAACTAATTACAAAACTGTAACCTTTATCTAAATTTAACATAAATATTAGATAATGTCAATAAAAAATCAGCACTCCGTTAAGAGTGCTGAAATATTTATTTATCCGAAGCTGTATCTTCTGCCACTTTCTTCGCAGTCATCTTTTTAACTACAATACTCATTATTACAACAAACACCGGGATAGGTACGATATAAAGAAGACTGTAAGGATTTGATAAATCGCCCTTATTTGCTAAAAGCGTGAAAAGAATATTAAAGGGCAACATACCGAGATTTGAAGCTATAAAAAACTTAAGGAAATTAACATTCATTGCACCGTATATAACACTCATAAGGTCGGAGGGTACAACACCTGAAGCCTTAACAACGTACACAACCATAAATTCGTTTTTACCCGCAAAATCATCGAGTTTTTTTATCTTTGGAAATTTGATCTTAAGGGTATCAAGCAGATCCTTACCTGCAAATCTGCCGAAATAGTACGGAAGTATTACGCTAAGAGCAACTGCCACCGCGTTTACACATATTGCAACCCAGACATTGTCAATTATAAGCCCTGACACGGCAAAAATTACAGCAGGCGGAAAAACAAGCGCAAAAGATTTCACAACAGTAAAAGCTATGATGATAAAAGCAACAGTTACAGTACCGCCGCTTATATATTCTGCAAGCTTATCTGCATTATCAATGCTGATATCAAGCTTATTGATAAGTATAAGCATCGTAGCAATCATAACACCCATAAAAGCAAAAGACAGTATCTGTAGTACCTTTATAAGCTTTGCATAGTTTTTCTTTTCTTTCATATATATTTCCCCTTTTCTGTTTTCTGAAATTCTCCATTACAGAGCAAATACTCTGCCATTAATTTTAATTTAGACAATTATATATTTTTTTCAGGAGAATATCAATACATATGAGAATTTTTAAGAAAAAGAGTAAATTATTTCGTTTTTTTCTTCCACTTGACAACCATTTATGGTATAATATTGATATCAAATTGTGAGGATGTTTTATTTTGAAAAGTGTAATTATAGAAAAAAATGACAGTAATCAGCGCCTTGATAAATTTCTGACAAAAAGCTATCCTAATCTACCTAAAACTCTTATGTATAAGTACATCCGTCTCAAGCGCATAAAAGTAAACGGCAAAAGAGCTGAAATATCAACAAGACTTAGTGTAGGCGATGTTGTTGATATGTACATTAACGACGAGTTTTTTGTACAGAAGGAAACTGTGTATGATTTTATGAAGGCTTCAAAGAGTCTCGATATAGTTTACGAGGATGAAAATCTTCTTCTTCTCAACAAAAAGGTCGGAGTACTCTCCCACCCTGACGACAGAGAATTCATTGATACTCTTATCGGCAGAACAAAGCGTTATCTTTATGAAAAAGGTGAATGGCAGCCCGATGAGGAATCCTCTTTTACGCCCGCACTTGTCAACCGTATAGACAGAAACACGAGCGGCATTGTTATCTGTGCTAAAACAGCTGAGGCTCTCAGAATACTTAACCAGAAAATGAAGGACAGAGAGCTTCATAAGCTTTACCTCTGCATTGTACACGGCAAATTAAAAAAGGTAACAGATACCCTTGAAGGTTATCTTGTAAAGGACGAAAAGAAAAACAAGGTATTTGTCTCAAAAAAATGCAGTGATGAAAGCAAATACATAAAAACTAAATACCGCGTTTTAGGTTATAAGGACGGACTCAGCCTTCTCGAGGTTGACCTTCTTACAGGCCGTACTCATCAGATAAGAGCACATATGGCTTCAATAGGTCATCCGCTTTTAGGTGACGGAAAGTACGGTACAAATGAACTGAACAAAAAGCTTGGTTATAAAAAGCAGTGCCTTTGCTCATATAAGCTCATTTTTGATTTCACTACAGATGCCGGCGAGCTTGCATATCTTAACCAAAAAGAGTTCACTATAGATGACGTGTGGTTCAAAGAAGAATTTATAAAAGGTACACTGTAACAAAGGAGAGCATTATGTCTGATTTTGATAAAATCAAATCTCGCAGTGAAGAGCTTCGCGAGATAATCAACTATCACAACAAGAGATATTATGATATGGACGAGCCTGAAATTGAGGATTTCGAATACGACAGACTCATCCACGAGCTCATTGACATTGAAGAGAAGTATCCCGAGCTTCTTACTGCTGACTCACCTACTCACCGTGTCGGTGGCAAGGCTGATGGTCAGTTTACTCCCGTTGAGCATACTGTACCTATGGAAAGCCTTCAGGATGCATTCAGCCTTGATGATGTTTACGCCTTTGATAAAAGAGTAAAAGCAACGGTCGGACAAGCAAAATACATCGTCGAGCCTAAAATCGACGGACTTTCTGTTTCTCTTGAGTATGAAAACGGACTTTTCAAGAGAGGTTCAACACGAGGTGACGGCAGAATCGGCGAAGATGTAAGCGCAAATCTGCGCACTGTAAGAAACATACCTCTTAACCTCAACACCAACCTTCCCGTACTCGAGGTTAGAGGCGAGGTTTATATGCCCCGTGAGGTATTCGAAGGTCTCGTTGAAGAGCAGGAATTAAACGGCGAAAAGGTATTCAAGAACCCCCGCAATGCGGCGGCGGGATCTTTGAGACAAAAGGATCCGAAAATCACCGCAAAAAGAAAGCTCGATATTTTCACCTTCAATATTCAGCAAATCGAAGGCAAAGAGCTTAATAGCCATAAAGAAAGTCTTGACTATATCAAGTCTCTCGGCTTCAACACCGTGCCGTTTTACACAGAATGCGGCACAATCGAAGAAGTTATCTCAGAGATTAACCGCATCGGTGAAAAAAGAGGCTCCCTCCCCTTCGATATTGACGGAGCCGTTATCAAGGTTGACGATTTTGCAATGAGAGCTGTAATGGGCTCAACCTCTAAGTTTCCCAAGTGGGCACTTGCATTCAAGTACCCGCCCGAAGAAAAAGAAACAACCCTTCTCGATATAGAAATAAATGTCGGAAGAACAGGTGTTCTTACACCTACAGGTGTATTTGAGCCGACTCTGCTTGCGGGCACAACAGTATCAAGAGCAACACTCCACAATCAGGATTTCATCGACGAAAAAGGCATTTGCATAGGAGACAGAGTTATCATAAGAAAAGCAGGCGATATTATCCCTGAAGTGCTTTCAGTTGTCTCCCACAGAGAAGATGCCATACCCTACCACATACCCGATATTTGTCCCTCTTGCGGAGGTAAGGTCACAAGGGAAGAGGGTGAAGCCGCTCTTAGATGCTGTAATCCCGATTGCCCGAACCAGCTTCTCAGAAATCTTATCCACTTCTGTTCAAGAGATGCAATGGATATTGAAGGTCTTGGTACCGCAGTACTCGAAACACTTGTCAAAGAAGGACTTATCCGAAATGCAGCTGATATATATCTTCTCAAGGTTGAGGACATCGCAAAAATAGAGCGTATGGGTGAAAAGAGCGGTGAAAATCTCGTCAATGCAGTTAACCAAAGCAAGGAAAACGACCTTTCTAAGCTTATTTTTGCTTTAGGTATCCGACATATTGGCCAGAAGGCTGCAAAGCTTCTCAGTAATAAATTCGGCGATATTGACAGCATTGTCAATGCAACTGCAGAGGAAATAGTTTCAATTGAAGGCTTCGGAGAAATTATGGCTAAAAGCGTTGTGGATTTCTTCTCGCACAAGGAAAGCACCGAGCTCATTGAAAGACTAAAAGAGTACGATGTTAACACTGTAAGCAAAAGAGAAGTAAAAGCAAACATCTTCGAAGGAAAAACCTTTGTTCTTACAGGTACACTTCCTACTCTTACAAGAAACGAAGCTTCCGAAATTATCGAACAGTACGGCGGTAAAACCTCTTCAAGCGTATCAAAAAAGACCGACTATGTTTTAGCCGGTGAGGATGCGGGAAGCAAACTAAAAAAAGCCAACGATTTAGGTGTTACTGTTATCACGGAAGAAGATTTCAGAAATATGATAGGTTAAAAAACAGGACTGTTACACAATGTAACAGTCCTGTTGATTTATTTAAGTAAGCAAACAGCATGAGCAGCAATACCCAAGCCTTCACCGGTGAAGCCTAATCCTTCTTCTGTAGTCGCTTTTATACTTATACAGTCTATATCAATTCCTGTGTAAGCAGAAATTCTTGCCCTCATTTCATCTATAAAGGGGCGAAGCTTCGGTCTTTGCGCGAGTACGGTAGAATCTATGTTCTCGATTTCAAATCCGTGCTTACGGATAATATTACAAACCTCTTTCAGAAGCATAAGACTGTCAGCACCCTTGTACTTGGGGTCAGTATCAGGAAAATGCGCACCTATATCACCTAGAGCCGCCGCACCTAAAAGCGCATCGCAAATCGCATGAAGGAGCACATCGGCATCAGAGTGACCTAAAAGCCCTTTTTCGTATGGTATTTCTACCCCACCGATGATCAGAGGTCTGCCTTCAACAAGCTTATGCACATCATATCCATGTCCTATTCTCATAAATCAAGCTCCTTTACCTTTTCTGTGAATTCCTCATAGGTTACAAAGCAGTTAAGCACCTTCACCATCGAGGATGATGACATTCTTTCAGGAAGAGACAATGATTTAAGAAGCGATTTTCTTTTAGCCTTACTGTCAGGTCTTCCCGAAAGACCGAATTCGTATAAATCAATATTTGTAATTTCTCTTGCGAGACTGTCTCCCGTCTTTTTTTCTGCACATATCCCTGCTTTTCTGAAGGCCTCGAGAATAACCTCCTCGTTTATACCTTCCACACCGAGCTTACCTTCCTTGGAAGCTTCAGTTTTTCGTTTTTCTTTACCAAAAATATCCGGTATATATACGTGAGTAATTCTGTCTGCGGGTATAGTCTTTTTTATGAAATTACGTATAAGAAAACCTGCAGAATCACTGTCAGTAAGTACAATTATCCCCTTTTCAGCAGCAAGTCTTCTTAAAAGAGTTTGCTTCTCTTTATCGTTAAATATACCGAAGCCATCTGTTTTTATAATAAGTCCGTCAATAATATTGTTTAACTTAATTATATCATACTTACCCTCAACTATCACGGGTCTGTCAAGCTTTATCATACCTTTTCTCCGTTTGCAATAAGAAAGAGCCTTACCATAAGCTGTTCAAAAATAACCGTAGCACTGTCACGTGAAAACTTAAGCTTTCTATCAGCGTTATAAAGCTCTTCAAGGCATTTTCTTATAGCTTCTATACTCATTCCTCTTGAGTCTCTCGCGGCATTCGAAAGTCGGAATGCATTATTTCTGTATCCGAAATCCGTTGCAAAGGCCTCTGCACTCTGTGAGCAAGCGACAGATACTCTTGCTCTGTAAATATCAACATAAGTGCTTATAATTGTACCAAGTATATATTCAGGCTCAGTTTTTTGTCTAAGAAGTGATGCAAGAGTATCATAAGCCCTATTGAAATCCTTACTAATCAGTGCTTTTGTAAGAAAATAAACCTTAGCATCATCAGTCTTTACCGCAACCTCATCAATATGCTTTTTTGTTATCTCACCCTCACCGACAAAGTGGCAGAGCTTACTTACCTCATTTAACAGTGTATTATAATCGTCACCGCAAACAGAAATAAGGTAATTAGCAACTGATTCGCTGAGTACACATTTCTGCTTGGTAGCAGAAGAAATAAGCGGCTTTGTAAGCTCCTTACCCTTACGCTTGCTTATTGTACAAACAGCACCAAGCTTACGGAATAGATCAACTACCTTCTTTGCTTTCGCAGACAGAGCATCACCGCTCTGATAAAAAATCAGTACGGTAAATTCAGGCGGATTGATAAAATATCCGTTAAGAAGCTCAAGCTCACTTTCGCTTATACTTTCAAGCTTAATATCCTCGACGAGAACACATCTTCTGTCATTCATCATCGGCATAAGATCACAAGCATCAAGAATTTTAGCAATATCACCGCTTTTACTGTCAAAACGGTCAAGATTAAAGCCGGATGCATCATCTCCGACGGCGGCTGTTACGAGTTTGTCACAGTAAAGCTTTTTAAGGTACTCCTCGTCGCCCGTAATAAAATAAGCAGGAAGAAAATCACCCTTTTTTATGTGAGCGTTCAGCTCTTTTTCATTAAATTCGGCCACAATTCTTCCCTCCTGACTTTAATATCCTTACCCTCGCTGATGTATACAGTTGCAGAGTGTCCCTTCTTATAAGAAATAACTTCTTCACCGTCAGCGAGTATTATAGCACCATCATTTCTGATTATTATATCATAACTTTCCTCAAGTTGCAAACAATCAGACGAAAAAACACTTATTCTTTTTCCTTTTGCCGATATTTCCACTCCGTATCCGTTAAGTTTCACGCTTGTATCTCCGAAAAGAGTTACAGTTTCGCCTTCGTTAACCATGTGCTCAATATCAAAATCACCGCAGACGTACATAAGTTCCTTCGCGTCAGATTCTCTTAAAGGTACTGCCGCAACAATATCAATATTTTCAGCTTCAACTATACCTTCAAGCATACCGTAAAAATAATAGTCATCGGACACACCAAGCAGTATGCCCTTTCCGTTGTATATAAGTACAGCCGAGCTACCATCTTCGGTATTTATCATCTTGATTTTACACTCATCCGTTCTTTTTTCAACGATAGCAAGAAGTGAGAATATCGCCAGAATTACAGTAAGTA
The DNA here is from genome assembly GCA_017555765.1 of Clostridia bacterium. Lineage (GTDB taxonomy): Bacteria > Bacillota > Clostridia > Oscillospirales > Acutalibacteraceae > UBA6857. The sequence continues at coordinate 8,099 of JAFZFT010000027.1, forward strand.
CTGATGCGGTTTTCAGCAGTCTCTTTCGATTAGTACGCTTCAAAAGATAAAGCAGAAAAAGTGCAAATGCACCCACAAACCACAGAAGCTTTTCCCTCATATCAGTACATACAGCAGCAAAAGTCAAAGACGAAAATCCATCCGCTATAAAAAGCATATATTTACTTAAAACATCCGTAACAATTCTGAAAAGATCGGAAATGTACGGAATACCGCTCAAAGACAGTACCGAGCATATCATAAGCGGTGCGCAAGCCGGTACAATAAAGAGATTTGTAAGCGGCGAAACAAGAGATACATACCCAAAAGAATAACTGCTTATCGGAAATGTAGCAACACTAACCGAAAGGCTTATAATTATACAATTAAGTGCATAAAGTGCAACTCGGCACATATATTTATTTTTTATCAGCTTTTTAAGCTTGACATTTGAGGCATCACACAAAGGAGCCGCAACAACTATAATTGAAAGTACACACGCGAAAGAAAGCTGAAAACTTACAGAGAAAACAGTGAAGGGATTCACACACAAAATACACACAAGAGCAAATCCAAGGGTATTAAGTGGCTCTGCGTTTTTCTTAAGCAGTGTACCAAAAAGATAAAGTGACGACATAAGTGCGGCTCTGCAAACGGAAGGACTGAAATCTGCCAGGAAGACAAAAAATGCAATGAATATCATTCCCGCCATAAACTTAAGCTTTCTCATTTTCTCGCCGCTCTTCCACACAAGAAACAGTGCAGATAACCATATGGAAAGATGCAAACCAGAAACTGCCATTATATGTGCAGCGCCTGACCTTTTGAAGCTGAGATACACATCATCAGGACAATCGGATTTATCTCCCGTAAGCATTGAATTGATAAGTCCTGCGACATCCTCGGAATAACCTTCAGACAGATTGTTTCTGATTTTATCCCGCAGAAGCTCCGCATAATAAGTAAGAGGTCTTACAGTAGGAGCAGATATACTCAACACGTTTACCGAGTAACCACCAAGATATATCTTATCAGCTGAAAAGCTATTGTGAATATCTTCGGAATCCGAGCCTATTTTATATATAACGGCTGTAAACTTAATTCTGTCACCGGTTTTCAGCTCGTTATGTACGCCACCGACCTCACCCGGAAAAGATAAACGGATCTTACCATCCACCTTTTCACCATCTATAGTTTTAACCTTAGCTTCAACATAAAATCTGTCATTCCCGTCGGAAAATTTCGCTTTACTACTGATAACAGCCTCAACGTATCTGTCTTCACCGCAAAAGATAAGAGCCTCTCTTCTGCTATAATCCGCATTGAGAAACAGCAATGCTCCCACTGCTATTCCTACTCCTATTGCAACAAGAGTGTCTGCAGGTCTGAATCTAAGCAAAACAGAAACACCTGCAACAAGACAAATACCGGCAAGCACTACCGCAAAAACAGCAAGTGCTGTGCTATCAACTAAGATAATACACAGCACTGTAAGCAGCATCGAAAAGCCAACAACCGCGAGTGGTCTTTTAAGGCCTTCCATAATTAATCATGGAAAAACAGAGGAAGTTTTTCGAGGAAAACTATATCATCACGATCAGCCGCATCACCCTCTGCAAGAATAGCAGCCTTCGCAACAACATTTGCATCAAACTGTTCAACAAGCTTCATAACAGCGTTAAGTGACTCGCCTGTACTGATAACATCGTCAAGAACAATAACACGCTTGTTTCTGAGCTGTTCACCCTCAAGTCCGTCGAGATAAAGTGTCTGCACCTTATCTGTAGTTATTGAGCGCACGTCAATATGTACGGGCTTCTGCATGTAAAGCTTCGGACCCTTACGGCAAACAAAATAAGGCTTTCCACTCTGTCTTGACATCTCATATGCAAGAGGAATTGACTTCGCCTCGGGAGTTACAATAAAATCAAACTCAGGGCACTTTTTAATAAGTTCTGCCGCAGAAGCAACAGTGATTTCAACATCACCGAAGATTATAAAGCCTGCAATATCAAGCTTATCGTTTACTTTACAGATGGGCAGTTCTCTTTCGAGCCCTGCAATTGTCATTTTATAAGTCGCCATTTTTTCTTCTCCTTCTATTTATCAGCCTGCCGGCCAACCAAATTGTCTTCCGCCCATAAAGTGGAAATGCAAATGATGTACTGTCTGTCCGCCGTCAGCGCCGCAGTTATTAACAATACGGTACCCGTTTTCAAGCCCGAGCTCTTTGCCGAGCTTTGCAGCAACCTCAAAAATATGAGATACTACTGCACTGTTGCTTTCATTAATTTCATCGCAGGAAGCAATATGCTCCTTAGGGATAATAAGTATATGCACAGGAGCCTGGGGTTCAAGGTCATAGAAAGCAAGCACCTTATCATCCTCATAAGCTTTTTTGGAAGGGATTTCTCCCTTTGCAATTTTACAGAAAATACAGTCCATCATTATTCCTCCTCATAGGCTGAAGTGTTTCTATCCATACCGGATGTCGCATTGCGGTATTCTGTTTTACTGAAGTCACTTGTATTTGTAAGAGTGGTATCAAGATTATTGGAGTAGTTGTAATCAGGTGAATATCCGTTGTTTTCAACATATCCGTTATTCTGATTATTGTACTGTGCACCGTAAGCATCGGTACGCGGGTCAAAATAATTGGGAGTATTGTTTGTTGCTGGTGCGTTTTTCTTTGTCTTCTTTTTCTTGAAGATCTTGGAAATAATACGGATAACCGCTAAAGCTACAACAATACCAATATAAGAATAATATCCAGTATTAGTAGCAGCTTTACCGTCAATTTTTACTGTGTTGATAATTGAGTCAACATATCCTTCATATATATCTGAACCTGTAGTTACAAGAACCTCATATATTGTATCCTTTGTTGCAAAAAAGTAGCGACTAATTTCATATTCACGGCCGTTATAAACTGCAGTGTAAACAAGCTTAACACCTTTGAAGCCGTTAATTTTAACATTTTCGGTTTCGATAAGCTCTTTAATGTCACTATCCTTAAGCTTTATATCAGTGAAAAGCATCTTAAAGTCTTCATCCTTAAAATTAACAGCTATTTCTTCATCAGAATTAGGACGTGTATAAATTTCAAGAAAAAGTTTTGCATCCTCTGTTCTCCACATTTTATATGTACCGTCATCAGGATCTGCTTTGAGAATTGCGGGCACTTCGATTGTAAGGCCCTTAAATGTACATATTTCAGGACCGTTGTCGTCTGTATCATAAGCGGGAGCAGTCACTGCTTCTGTAGGCACCTGAATATACTCATCTCCAATGATAAAATCACTGCTGTTATTTGTAACCTCTTCTGTCACAGGAGGAGCATCTTCCGTTACGGGAGGTACAGCTTCTGTCACAGGAGGCACTATAACACCGCTCTGTCCTTCATCAGGTACAATAGCAACGTTCTTCATAACTTCATCAACGTACTTTTCAAAAGTATCACCATAAGTATAGAAATCAAAGTCATAGCACATTCTGTCAGTTGCGAACCAACAGTATACTATTTTTTCACCGCTTACAAAATCTACAGCAATCTCGATTCCTTCAAAACCATTTGCAAGCCTATGAACTCTCGCATCTGTGCTTGAAACAGTATATCCCTCAGCTGCAAAATCATCCTCTAAGGCCGAAGCGTAGTTTGCAAGGGTTGCATCATCCATTCCGGCGTAAGAATATCCGTCATTTTCATTAACAGAAACATATAATTCAATATTTTGATTTTCATCACAAAAAGCGTATGAATAGCCATTCTCTGCCGCCCAAGCTTCATCGTTTTTTAATATATCAGGCACAGAAAATGTGAGCTCATCATTTGTATATACCTGCTGCGCACTTGCTGAAAATACACAAACTAAGACCATTGCTATTATAAAGAGTACTAATGTTAAACTTCTTTTCATTTTTTTCACCTTTCACATTTCAATAAATTGTTATTATTCTGATTAAATCCGCCATTACCATTGTAATCATTCACGGAAAGCGCTGAAGATTATAGCACAGGATGTACAGCAATTCATGCATCTTCCTGTTTTTTTTGCTTGTTGTAACAGCAATATACACTACAAGAATAACAGCATCACTTACTACATAGAGTGTGTCACTGCCATAAACATCGTAAATTTCAGCTTCATCCTTGCTGTAACCTTTCCCTTACAACAGTAATGATTTTTTAATCCTTTATATTCTACACCACAAAAAAGCAAAAATCAATAGTAATACCGCCACAAAACAAATTATCCGTCGGAGAAAATCCCGACGGATAAATATTTACATATTAAAGCATTGCGGAAAGAATTTCCTTTGCAGCTTCTACCGCTGAGGGAAGAGCCGCAACATCCTTTGCGCCGGCCATAGCACTGTCGGGCTTACCGCCACCGTTACCGCCTGCTTTCTTTGCAATTTCTCTTGCAAGGTTACCTGCATGAGCACCAAGTGCCACCGCGGACTTACCGCAACAGGTACAAATATTACCTGTACCCTTTGACTTCTGTACACCCGCAATTACACCTACATAATTATCGCCCTTGCTCTTTACAAGGTCGCACATATTACGGAGCTCATCGGGAGTTGTATCATCAAGGAAAGCAGTAACAAGCATTATACCACCGATTTCAGTAGCGTTTGAAAGCATTGACTCGGTCTTGATGTTTGCAAGAACACCTGAAAGCTTATCGATTTCCTTTTCTTTAGCCCTCATATCAGCCATAACTGACTGAGCCTTAGAAGCTATATCGTTTGCGTTTGCAACCTTAAGAGCTGCCGCAGTATCATTGATAAGCTCAAGCTTTGAATCAATATACTTAATTACATTTTTACCTGTAACACCGCTGATTCTTCTAACACCAGCAGCAACGGAAGATTCATTTACGATACGGAAAAGTCCGATGTTACCTGTATTTTCAACGTGAGTGCCGCCACAAAGCTCAGTTGAGAAGTCTCCCGCCTTTACGACACGAACAACATCACCGTACTTCTCTCCAAAGAGAGCCATAGCACCCATAGCCTTAGCTTCATCAATAGGCATTTCCTTTGACATAACAGGCTCTGCATCAAGGATTATACCGTTTACAAGTGCTTCAACCTTCTTGAGCTCCTCTGCAGTAACTGCTGCGAAATGTGTAAAGTCAAAGCGCACTTCGTTTTCATCAACAAGCTGACCTGCCTGCTCAACATGAGTACCGAGAACTTCTCTGAGCGCCGCCTGAAGAAGATGAGCCGCAGTATGGTTTCTCATTGTAGCCTTTCTCTTGCATTCACAGTAAGATGTGACCGCTTTGTCACCAACCTTGATACCGTCACCTGAAAGAATACCTCTGTGAAGAACAACACCGTCTGCATCCTTAGTTGTACCTGTAACCTCGAAGGTGCTTTCACCGATTGTGATAACGCCTGTATCGCCTACCTGTCCACCGCTTTCAGCATAGAATGATGTTCTGTCAAGAACAACAACTGCATCGCCACTCTCAACAAAATCTCTTCTTTCACCATCTGCAACAAGAGCAACAACTGTTGCTTCTGTACCGTTTTCGCTATAACCTGTAAACTCTGTTTTTGCAATATCCTTGAAGGATACGCCTGAGTTTCTCCAGTCAGTATCAGCACCGTCACGCTTAACACTCTTAGCAAGCTGACGAGCTTCTTCTACAAGCTCTCTGAAGCGAACCTCGTCAACTGTCATATTTTTTTCAGCCGCAATTTCTTTTGTAAGGTCAATAGGGAAGCCGTAGGTATCCTGAAGCTTGAAAGCATCCTCACCTGAAAGCATACCACCCTCACTCTTAGCCATCATTTCGTTAAGAAGGCCAAGACCTGAGTCAATTGTCTTATAGAAGCTGTCCTCTTCCATTGAAATAACCTTTTTGATGTAGTCCTGCTTATCAACAAGATTGGGATATGCATTAGCGTTTTCCTTGATTACAGTCTCACAAACCTCAGCAAGGAAAGGTCTGTCGATACCTATGAGTCTTCCATGTCTTGCGGCACGGCGGAGAAGTCTTCTTAAAACGTAGCCTCTACCGCTGTTTGAGGGAAGTACGCCGTCACCAACCATAAAGGTTGTGCTTCTGATATGGTCAGTAATAACACGAAGAGAAATATCCTTCTGTGCATCATCGTGATAATTGATGCCAGCAATTGAAATAATGTGCTTCATAATGTTCTGTACAGTATCAACCTCGAAGAGATTATCAACATCCTGCATTACGCAAGCAAGTCTTTCAAGACCCATACCTGTATCGATATTGGGATGTGCAAGGCGTGTATAATTGTTGTTACCATCGTTTTCAAACTGTGTGAAAACAAGATTCCATACTTCGATGAAGCGGTCACAGTCACAGCCTACCTTACAGTCAGGGCTTCCGCAACCCTTTGAGGGACCTCTGTCGAAGTAAATTTCTGAGCAAGGACCACAGGGACCTGCACCATGCTCCCAGAAGTTATCGGCCTTGCCGAAGCGTACCATATGTGAGGGGTCAACTCCAACTTCCTTTGTCCAGATGTCGAAAGCCTCATCATCCTCAAGATATACACTTACATAAAGAAGCTCCTCAGGAATTTCCATTACCTTTGTAAAGAATTCCCAAGCCCATGCAGTTGCTTCTCTCTTGAAGTAATCACCGAACGAGAAGTTTCCGAGCATTTCAAAATAGGTACCGTGTCTTGCTGTTTTACCTACGTTTTCAATATCGGGAGTACGAATACATTTCTGGCATGTTGTTACTCTCTTGCTGGGAGGTGTAACTTCACCTGTGAAATACTTTTTCATCGGTGTCATACCCGCATTGATAAGAAGAATACTCTTATCACCCTGAGGTACAAGTGAGAAACTGGGGAGTCTGAGATGCTCCTTTGATTCAAAGAAGGCAAGATACTTTTCTCTGATTTCGTTTAAGCCCATCCATTTCATAAAATTATCATCCTTTCAGTATGATTTTCAGTAATTAAATAAAAAATCCCCGTCCTGACTTTTTTTCAGGACGAGGCAATGCTCGCGGTACCACCCGAATTGTGTATAAATACACCACTCTTGACCTTTAACGCAGGCATACGGTAACCCTTTCGGGCACAGCTCAGAGGGCAGCGATACTGCTTTATTCTTTCGGGCGACTTTCAGCCACGGTACGCCCTCTCTGCAGAAAGAAACCCAACAGATTTCCCTCATCAAAGCCATTAAATATTATCAACGTGATACATTTTACTATATATGTAGCAAATTGTCAAGAAAAAGGCAAGAAAAATAGATTTTTACTCAAAAAAACATTGACTTTATCGAGTTAAAGTGATATCATACTAAAACACACCCTTTTAAGGTACAATTATTATAAATTCTAAGCCACATACGGCAGTGACGGATATAAAACAACAATCGATAGACTCGGCAACAAGGAGGATTAACTATGAATCTCAACGAATCATCTTTAAGCTTTAACGAAAAGGTAATTTTTGCCCTTCGTTCACTTTACAGAGAAAGAGGCTACAGCCAATACAAAATGAGTAAATTCGAGGAATATGACCTCTATGCACGAAATAAGGATTTCCTTATTTCAGATAGCGTCATAACCTTCACTGACACTAACGGCAAGCTTATGGCCCTCAAGCCCGACGTCACTCTTTCGATTATCAAAAACCTCAAAGATCATCCTGACTGCGTACAGAAGGTTTACTACAACGAAAATGTTTACAGAATTTCCAAAGGAAGCCATGCATTTAAGGAAATTATGCAGGCAGGTCTTGAGTGCTTCGGTGATATTGATAACTACAACATCTGTGAGGTTGTTTCCCTTGCTGCAAAGAGCCTTAAGACCATTTCTGAAAACTCCGTACTTGACATTTCACATCTCAAGCTTATCGGAGACATAATTGAAGGCTTTGATGTTGACGGACAAGGCAAAAAAGAAATACTGAAATGTATCGGTGAAAAAAATGTCCACGAGTTAAAAAGAGTATGTGCATCACTCGGCGTAGCAGACGAGAGTGCTGATATTATCAGACTTCTTATTACAACATCGGGTAAACCCTCTGACGTACTCCCCCTTCTTGAGGCTTCTCTGGGCGGCAAAGCTGATATTTCGCCTATAAATCAGCTCAAGGACATCATCGAAGGTGTCGACGAGGATGTCAGAGATATGCTCCGTATTGATTTTTCCGTTGTTGACGATATGAAGTACTATAACGGTATCGTTTTCAAGGGCTATATCGAAGGAGTACCCACAAGCGTTATTTCAGGCGGTCAGTACGACAGACTTATGAACAGAATGAAGCGTAAGTCAGGAGCAATCGGTTTCGCAGTATATCTCGATGCCCTTGAAAGACTGGGAATGACCGCAAAAAAATACGATATAGACACTCTTCTTGTTTACAGCGAAAAGGATAGTCCGTCAGCAGTAAGTGCCGCCGTAAAGGCTTTATCTGCAAACGGAAGCTCAGTACTTGCTTGCAAGAAGATACCCGAAGATATAAAGTACAGAGCCGCTGTAAGACTCAGTAATTGCGAGGTGAATCCGGATGAAAAAAATGCTTAATGTAGCTCTCCCTAAGGGAAGACTTGGTGAAAAAGTATATGATATGTTTGAAAAAGCAGGCTTCGAATGTCCTTCGATAAAGGAAAACAACCGTAAGCTTATATTTGAAAACGAAGAAGCAGGTGTAAGATACTTCTGGGTTAAGCCCTCAGACGTTGCTATTTATGTTGAGAGGGGTGCCGCAGATGTCGGCGTTGCTGGCAAGGATATTCTTCTTGAGTACAAGCCTGATGTGTATGAGCTTCTCGACCTTGATATCGGCAAGTGTCGCATGGCTGTTGCCGCAAAGAAAGACTTCCGCGATGATAATCAGCGTACTCTTCGTGTAGCTACAAAGTTTACAAACATAGCCAGTCAGTACTATCTCTCAAAGGGCAGAGATATTGACATCATCCATCTTAATGGCTCAATTGAAATCGCTCCGATACTCGACCTTTCAGACGTCATCGTGGATATCGTAGAAACAGGTACAACACTCAAGGAAAACAATCTTGAGGTTTTTGAAACGATTGTACCTATAAGCGCGAGACTTATTGCCAATAAGACAAGTTTCAGATTCAAATCCGAAAGCATAGAAAAGATTGTGAGCGAAATAGCCGCTCAGACGGAGGTCAAAAAATGATTAAGATACTTAAATTTTCCGAGGTTTCTCCCGAGGATGTTTTCGGAAGAGCTGAATCAACAGTAAATGTTGAGGATATCGTAACAGATATTATCTATAATGTAAGAAAAAGAGGCGACGAAGCTCTTTATGAATACTGCGAGAAATTCGACAAAGCTAAGCTCAGCTCCCTTCTTGTAAGTGAAGAGGAAATCGAAGAAGCATTCGCAAGTGTTGAACCGCGTTTCATAGAGGTTCTCACAAAAGCCGCCGCAAACATCAGAAAGTTTCACGAAAAGCAGGTGCGTAACAGCTTTATCATCAACGACGAAGACGGAATCGTAATCGGACAGAAGGTAATCCCGGTTGACAGAGCAGGTCTTTATGTACCCGGCGGCACGGCTGCTTACCCCTCAACAGTACTCATGGATTCAATCCCCGCAAAAATTGCAGGCTGCCGTGAGGTTGTTATGGTAACTCCCCCGAGCAAAGACGGCAAGGTTAATCCGGTCATTCTTGCCGCCGCAAAAATTGCAGGTATAGATAAGATTTTCAAGGTTGGCGGCGCGCAGGCCGTTGCAGCTCTTGCTTATGGTACAGAAAGCATACCCAAGGTTGATAAAATCGTAGGTCCCGGTAATGCATTTGTTGCCGAAGCTAAAAAACAAGTATTCGGTCAGGTTTCAATCGATATGATTGCAGGCCCAAGCGAAATTCTAATTATAGCAGACGGCAAATCAGACGCTTCACATCTTGCCGCAGACCTACTTTCTCAGGCTGAGCACGACAAAATGGCAAGTGCAGTACTTGTTACCGATTGTTCCGTACTTGCTGAAAAAGTCAGCGAGGAGCTCGAAAAGCAGATTCCTCAGCTTCTTCGAGCTGAGATTGCGAGAGCTTCAATAGACAATAACGGCAAAATCATCGTTGCTGACGACCTTCGTCAGGCGATTGAAATTGCAAACGAGCTTGCCCCTGAGCATCTTGAGCTCTGTGTGGATAATCCTTTTGATTATCTCGACAGTATCCGTCACGCAGGTTCAATCTTTATGGGAAGAAACTGTCCCGAGGCTCTCGGAGACTACTTTGCAGGCCCCAATCACACACTCCCCACTAGCGGTACTGCAAAATTCTCGAGTCCCCTTTCAGTTGACGATTTCGTCAAAAAAACACAGTATACATATTATACACGCGATGCACTTGCTAGGGTTGCAAAAGATGTTGCCTTTTTCGCTGAAAAGGAAGGTCTTACAGCTCACGCAAAAAGTGCAGTAATCCGTACGGAGGAAAATTAAGTGAGTCGTTTTTTCAGTTCAAAATATAAAAATCTTGTACCCTATACCCCCGGAGAGCAACCGAAGGATACACAGTATGTTAAACTAAATACCAATGAGTCCCCTTTTCCGCCTTCACAAAAGGCAATAGAATATGCTTCTGATGCCGCAAAAAAGCTCCACCTCTATTCAGATCCTGAATGCCGTGAGCTAGTAAAAATCGCCTCAGATAATTTCGGTGTGGATAAAGATGAGATACTTTTCACAAACGGCTCGGATGAAATCCTCAATTTTGCTTTTATGGCATTTTGTGACAGTGCGCATCCCGCTGCATTTCCCGACATAACATACGGATTTTATTCTGTATTCGCAGACCTTAATGGTGTACCTTACGAGAAAATACCTCTCAATGAGGATTTCAGTGTTAATGTTGAAGATTATATAGGAATAAACAAAACCATCTTCCTCGCTAACCCTAATGCTCCCACAGGTATCGCTCTCAGCGTCGCTGATATAGAAAGAATCGTTTCTTCAAATCCTGACAACGTTGTTATTATCGATGAAGCTTATGTTGACTTCGGTGCTGAAAGCGTTATACCTCTCATACATAAGTACAATAATCTCATTGTTACTCAGACATTTTCAAAATCACGTTCACTCGCAGGCGGCAGACTCGGCTTCGGTATAGCTTGCAAGGAGCTTATTGCAGATATGAATACAGTCAAGTATTCAACTAACCCCTACAATGTAAACAGTATGACAATGGCTACAGGTGTTGGTACTCTGCTTGATGATGAGTATACGAAGGAAAACTGCCTCAGGATTGCTGAAAACAGACAGTGGACAACAGAAAAACTTGCTGAAATAGGCTTCTCATTTACCGAATCAAAGGCTAACTTTATATTTGTAAAGCACGAAAAAGCCGATGGTAAGGAAATATATCTCAAGCTAAAAGAAAAAGGTGTTCTCGTACGACATTTTGACAGTGCAAGACTTTGCGCCTACAACCGAATCACAATCGGAAGCAGAGAGCAGATGCAGATTTTCATCAACACATTAAAGGAAGTTCTGGAGGAAATATTATGAGAACAGCTACAATTAACAGAAAGACCGGAGAAACAGATATCTCCCTCACTCTCAACATAGACGGAAGCGGTAAGAGTACAATCGACTCAGGTTGCGGATTCCTTGACCATATGCTTACTCTTTTTGCAAAGCACGGCAGATTCGACCTTACTGTAAAATGTGTCGGTGATACTCACGTTGATGACCACCACACAGTTGAAGACATCGGCATCTCCCTAGGCATGGCTTTCAAGGAAGCTCTCGCAGACAAAAAAGGCATTGTCCGCTACGGCAGTATGATTCTCCCTATGGACGAATCTCTTATCCTTTCCGCAGTTGATTTTTCAGGAAGAGGCTATCTTGGTTACAATATGGAAATCCCAACAGAAAAAGTAGGCACCTTTGATACGGAGCTTGTTGAGGAATTTTGGCTCGGCTTTATAAGAAACGCTGAATGTACTCTTCACATCAGACAACTTGCAGGTACAAACTCACACCACATTATTGAGGGTGCTTTCAAGTCTGTAGGTCACAGTTTCAGAAAGGCTTGTAAAATAGACAGTGAATTTTCACAGGATGTTTTATCTACGAAGGGTGTTTTATAATGGTTGCCATAGTTGATTACGGAGTGGGAAATCTTTTCTCACTCAAAAGCTCATTTGCCGCCATCGGAGCTGAGGTAACAGTCACCGACGACAGTGATGTATTAAGAAATGCTGATAAAATAATTCTCCCCGGTGTAGGTGCATTTGAGGATGCCGCTAAAAAGCTCCGCGACTCAGGTCTTGATGTTGTTATCAAGGAGCTCGCCGCAGAAGGCAAGCCTCTTATGGGCATCTGTCTTGGTATGCAGCTTCTTTTCGATAAAAGCTACGAATACGGAGAACACAACGGTCTCGGACTCATAAAGGGTTCTGTCAAATCAATCGGTGATGTTATTCCCTCCAAGCTTAAAATTCCGCACATCGGATGGAATCCTCTCATATTTAAAAACGGCACTAATCCCCTTTTCAGATACATAAATGAAGGTGACTGTGTTTATTTCGTACATTCATACTACGCCTGTGACTGTGACGATGCAGTTATAGCTGTATCAGAGTACGGAGCAAATCTTACCGCTGCTGTAGCCGATAAAAACGTATTCGGATGTCAGTTTCATCCCGAGAAAAGCGGCAAAACAGGCCTTGCAATCCTCAAAGCATTTGTTGATATGAAGGAGGAAGAGATATGCTGATTTATCCCGCAGTTGACTTATTCGACGGTAAGGCAGTACGACTTTTCAAAGGCGACTATGCACAAATGACCGTATATAATGAGAATCCCGTATCGGTTGCTGAAGATTTTCTTAATAGCGGTGCTGAAAGAATACACCTTGTTGACCTTGAAGGCGCAAAGGAAGGTACAACTCCCAACCTTGAAACTGTTTGCGCAATAAAAAAAACTACCGGTCTTTTCTGTGAAATTGGCGGTGGCATCCGCAGTATTGAGACAATTGACAAATATATAAGCGCCGGTATTGACCGAGTGATTCTCGGCACTGCCGCAGTTACTCAGGAAGGATTTGTAAAGGAAGCAGTTGAAAAGTACGGAGATAAAATTGCCGTAGGTATCGATATAAAGGACGGCTTTGTTGCTATCAAGGGATGGACAGAAACCTCCTCTCTTGATGCTTTCGACTTCTGCAAGCAGATGCAGGATATCGGAGTAAAAACAGTTATATGCACCGATATTTCAAAGGATGGAGCTATGCAGGGCACCAACCACGATCTTTACAAGAAACTCAGCCAAAAGTTCAGCCTTGACATCATAGCTTCAGGCGGTGTTTCTTCCATTGAAGACATCGAAAAGCTTACTACCCTCGGCATTCATGGTGCAATTATCGGTAAAGCTTACTATATAGGCAGTATAAATCTCAAGGAAGCAATCGAGGTGGCAAAATGATTACAAAAAGAATAATCCCCTGCCTCGATGTAAGAGACGGCAGAGTTGTAAAAGGTGTTAACTTCGAGGGACTCAGAGATGTATCCTCCCCCGTTGAGCTTGCAAAGTTTTACAGTGAGTGTGGCGCTGATGAGCTCGTATTCTATGACATCACCGCATCAAGCGACGGAAGAAAGCTCTTCACTGATATTCTCTGCGAAACTGCAGCTAATGTTTTCATCCCCCTTACTGTTGGCGGCGGAATCAATACTGTAGCAGACTTTGACCGCGTACTCAAGTGCGGTGCTGACAAGGTAAGCGTAAACTCAGGTGCAATCAGAAACCCTAATCTTATATACGAGGCCGCAAAGCTTTACGGGGACCAATGTGTAGTACTTTCTGCTGATATAAAGCGTGTCGACGGAGTTTTTCGCGTTTTCGCTAAGGGTGGCAGAGAAAACACAGGAATTGAAGCAATTGACTGGATTAAGCATTGCGTAAATAACGGTGCAGGTGAAATTGTAGTTAACTCAATTGATACAGACGGTGTAAAGCAAGGCTTTGACCTCGAAATGCTTGAAAAAGTATGCGATGCAGTTTCCGTACCTGTTATTGCCTCGGGCGGTGCTGGTAAAATCCAGGATTTCATTACACTTTTTAACACACTCCCAAAGGTCGATGCGGGTCTCGCGGCATCAATATTCCACTTTGGCGAAGTAAAGATTTCAGACTTAAAAAACGAGATGCACAAAGCAGGCATCCCCACAAGATTATAAGGAGCATATAAAATGATTAATATTGACGAACTCAAATTTGACGAAAAAGGACTTATCCCAGCAATTGTTGTGGATGCTGTTACAAAAAGAGTTCTTACCCTTGCATATATGAACAGAGAAAGCCTTGAGATTTCCATAGAAAAGGGGCTCACCTGCTTCTGGAGCCGCTCAAGACAGGAGCTTTGGCTCAAGGGTGAAACAAGCGGAAACTATCAGCACATTGTTTCAATCACTGCTGACTGTGACAAGGACGCACTCACAGTTGTTGTAGAGCGTGACGGTCCCGCCTGCCATCTCGGCACAGACTCATGCTTTGAGAACGCTCTTTATCAGAGTGAAGACAGACACGAATTTTCCTATGAAGGTCTTATGAACCTCATCGAGGGTAGAAAGACTGAGCAGAAAGAAGGCTCATACACCACTTACCTTTTCCAAAAGGGTCTTGACAAAATTCTGAAGAAAATCGGAGAAGAATCAACCGAGGTTATCATAGCCGCTAAAGCTGAGGACAGAAACGAAACCGTATACGAAATCGCCGATCTTGCTTACCATGTTATGGTACTTATGATTGAGGCTGGTATTTCTCTTGAAGATATTCACAAGGAGCTTGCATCAAGACATGTTATCGACCACAAGGTAAAGCAGGAAAAGATGACAAAGTAAAGAAGTTGACGGAGACCGCTGTTTAGTGTTTAGGTCTCCGTTTTACTTATGTAATCGATAATATCTCAAAATGGATACTTTGTTAGAAGCCCGTTAGAAAAGCACATTTTTAGACAAAAATAAAAAACCTTATAAACTCAAAAAACATAGAGTTTATAAGGCTTTTTCTGAATTATAACGCATATTTTGATACGGGTTGCACCCGGTTGCAAAAGTTGCATTTGTGCAACCTTTTTTGAAGAATGCAACCCTTATTCTTCGGTTACGTACTTCCAATGATATCCGGCACAAGTAGTGTTATTTTTTATCGAACTTGTTATGCTACAGGATTTTCTGTCGATAAATTGTGCCGCAGATTTTAAGGATTCAAATGTCTGGTCTAATTCAATACAATATACTTTCTTTGTGTTCTGGCATTTGCGGCAACCGTGTTGCTTGTTTCCTGTGCGAGAGGATATAACGGAAGCATAAGACTGTTTGCATTTTGGGCAAATCCACCATGCTTTTTTTCCTGTGTGTGCAGGCACCTTATCTGGAGTTAGTGGATAATTCTTTTCATAATCCCATTCTTTAGCAATCTCCGGAAATAGATATTCTAACGAGTTAAATCCAACGGTAGAAATAATTCTTTTGCATATGTCGGCATTATCTCTAATACAATCAACATCAAGGTTTATTGAACACAAGAATTCTTGATTCAAAAAATCAATCAATTCTTTGATTGGTTGGGTCATATGAGTTCCGTTGGTTGTGGGACGGGGAGTTTTTATACAATAAAACGTATTTGAAATATCAGGACAACGTGGCTCTCTTATTCGTATCATAAATATACCATTGTTTTTGCAAATTTCATTTTTGATCTCATCGTCTGTGAGTTCTTTATGCCAACGATAACCATCGTACTCTATTCCAACACGTAAAGCTGGTAAATAAATATCAAGTTCCTTGCCCCCAAGAAACTCGGGGCGATATTGTTCTTGTATATCCGTGAAATACTGGGACAAATAAAAATAAATCATTTTCTCGGGGATGGAAACTCGGTTTGAACAAATTCCACAAGTTAATGATTTGTGTGCCTTAAGATTACTTTCAAGGATTTCTTTCTGCCTACCGCAAACACATTCACACAACCATTGTTTTTCTCGTGCTTTTGACTTTGGCTTTATATAATCTTTTGCAGGAGCAATAACTCTTAAATATCCAAAAGTATCGCCGATTGTAATTGGTTTTGCGTGCTTGCATCCGTCCCGTCCAAGGCGAATGTTTTTATGAAACCAACCTGTTGTGATTATTACTTCGTTATTGCATGCTTGGCAAACACATAGCCATTTGCTACCACCAAGATATTCTTTCGCTATCAGCGTTCCTGATGTTTGACCAATTAAATCTTGAAAGATACCCATACTTACCCCGTTCTTTGATATTTTGCGTGTTTCTTTTTGACGATTATACCATAATTTTAATTACAATGAAACTATTCTTTTTGACAAAGAAACTTTTCTTCCACAATGAAACTAATCTCGGTCACAATGAAATTATTCTTTTGAGAAAAGTTTCATTGTGATTTGCGGGTAAAAAATAGGTGGGTTGGAAGCACTCAACTTCGACTTTGGGGTAGTCAATTTTGATACAATTAAACTAATCTTTTGTACTTGATCGGCAAAATCCTTGTGCCACAAGGATTTTAGGGTATAGAAAAAGAACGAAAGTTGCAATACCTTTGGTATCATAACTTTCGCTCTTATGTGGTCGAGCGGGTGGAGATGAATCCGAACCTTCACTAAAAAAATTATTCTCTTTTTTAAAGGGTATTCTTTTTGTACCGTCCTTGTAATTAAGTAGGATTTCAATACAGTCGTCAAAGACAACTACACGGTTTACAAAGGAATCAATGAGTCTTCGTCTGTATTCAAGAAAATCAGTATCGTAGCTTCTCATTTTATCAAACCAATCACGCAGTTGCTTTTCAGTTAATTGCGGTCTGCCTATTCTCTCACGGGCGAGCATTATTTCAACCTCTTCTTTTCTGCTCTCAAGCTCTTCCAGTCTTTGTCTTGTTGAAGAAGTATAGATGCCATCCTGGATGGCGTTGAGCATATTGTTGATTTGTTTTTCGATATGAGATAAGTCCTTTTCTAATCTTGGTATGTTTGTGTTTTCTTTTGAATATTCTTCGAGGATTATTTTGATGAGTTTCTCTATTTTGAGGTTATCATTAAGAAATTCCTTGACTTCAGATAAAACTGTATCTTCAATCCATTCTTTCTTAACTGCCTTTTTCTTGCACCCTTTACGCTTCTTTGCACTGGCACACTTGTAATAATGATACTTTTTCATTGTATGACTTGTACCGCTTTCGCCAACCATAAAGGATTCGCAATCTCCGCAATAGAGCTTTGTGGTCAGCAGATAATCGTCTTCGGCTTTGTGCATCGCCGGAGCTCTTTTGTTTATCTTTAGTCTTTCTTGTACCGCATCAAACAGCTCTTTTGATATAAGTGCGGGAATGCCGTCAGGTGTGATAATATCTTTATAACGGTACTCACCAATATAGCGGCGATTTTGAAGAAGTCTTGATATACAGTTGAGATTCATTTTGCCGCCTAAACTGTTTTTGAGTCCCTTTGAGTCAAGATATTCAACAATGTTTTTCATCGTTTCACCATCCTTGTATTTATTAAACGCTTCAATAACAAGCGGAGCGGTTAGTGGGTCAATCTCATAATATTTGTCCTTGCTTATCTTGTAGCCAACAGGTATGGTACCGCCGTTATACTTGCATTTAAGAGCGTTTTCTGTCATGCCTCTAACAATTTTCTCTGCAAGCTCTGCAGAATAATATTCAGCCATGCCCTCAAGAACAGATTCAAGGATAATACCTTCTGCACCTTGCGATA
>JAFZFT010000028.1 GCA_017555765.1 Clostridia bacterium
GCTTGCCGTTGCATATCATCAATGCGAAGCATTGTATATCACCAACACGCAGTGTTGTATCTCATCAAGCCGCAGGAGTATGCACCTTCGGTGATGATATACGCCTTGCGGCGATGATATACACGCTAAAGCGTGATGATATACCAAGCCTGCGGCTTGGATAAAAAAAGAAGTAACTTTTGATAGACAAAAGTTACTTCTTTTTTGGTGACCCGGACGGGACTCGAACCCGTGTTACCGCCGTGAAAGGGCGGTGTCTTAACCGCTTGACCACCGGGCCTTATATATGAAAGAGGCGGACACGTTATCGCGCACTCTTTGTTGTAGAATTGGTAGCGGCAGTGGGACTCGAACCTACGACACTCCGGGTATGAACCGAATGCTCTAGCCAACTGAGCTATACCGCCACATGTCTGGCGTTTCACAACGCTTGCATAGTATATTACAGATATTTCGATTTGTCAATACTTTTTTTCAATTTTTTTGATTTTTTTCAAATTATTTTCTCAGGCCCTTAAAAAAGTCCCTCAGAAGCCCCTCACAGAAATCTGTCATATAGCCACCGATTATCCTCGGAGTCTGAAATCCGCCGGGGAAATTCATTGTTACCGCCGAACCGAAGCAGCCGTACTTCTCATCGTATGCACCGAAGTATACCTCTTTTATCCTCGAGGTAAGTATTGCTCCCGCACACATGGGACAAGGCTCAAGGGTGACATACATACTGCAGCCGTCAAGCCTCCAGGAGCCGAGTACGTTACAGGCCTCGTATATAGCCTCCGTCTCTGCATGGGAAAGAGCATTGTTTCTCTCCTCACGGCGGTTGTGTCCCCTTGCAATTATTTTTCCGTCCTTAACTATTACCGCACCCACGGGTACTTCACCCTTGAGAAGAGCCTTTTTGGCCTCTTCCAGGGCGGCAAGCATAAATTCTCTGTTCATATTACTGTACCACCTCTATGGGTGCTATATAATCAAGTGTCATTATAAGCATTATCACTATAACAATAATTATTACGGGAGAAGTAAGAAACGCTCTGATTTTTTCTCCGTTTGTAAGCACTGAGCTGCTTCTTTCTGCCACTCTGTCAGCCTTCGTACGGCGCTGGAAAATAACAAAGCAGACAGTACCCGAAGCTACGAAGATAAGGTTTATCGCATAATACAGCACCATCATTACCTCATCGCCGAAAAACTCACCCGCATAGCTCAGAGCCACCGAATAGAAGTTGTTACCCGCATGAATAAGAATAGCAGTCCAGATTGAGCCGGTACGGATTGCAAAATAGCCGAGAGCAAGACCCACAACAAGTGCGAAGGGAGCCTGAACAAGGTTTCCGTGCATAAGGCCGAAAATAAGAGCAGAAGCAAATATTGCAAAGCCCTTTCCGTACCTTTTGAGGTTACCCATAACACAGCCTCTGAGAGAAAGCTCCTCAACGAGAGCCGCAACAAGGGACACCTGAACAAAGGTAAGGATTATACCCGCAGTATCGGTAGGAAGACCTACATCGGGAGATGAAATCTGATAGCCGAAGATTGCCATTAAAACAGTTACAAACACCGTAACATAGTTTGCAAGCATACAGGCGCCCATACCCGCAAAGAAGGAAAGGAACACCAATAAGGGACTATTGGGCTTACCGAGCAGCATAGGGTCTGCTTCACCGCTGATTTTCTGCATCTTTTTACCGAAAAGCATAAAGGCGGGCAGAATACTGAAGATTATAAGCAGTACCTCCAAACCCTTGCGGAAAAGCTCACTACCGAGATAAAGCTCACCGAAGCCTAAAAGAGCAAGCATAAAGAAAAAAAAGTACTGTAAAGCAAGATAGAGCAGTACCGCTCCGCCGACACAGTTTGCCAGCTTACGGATATCTGCTCTTTCCTTTTTTCTCGTTAACATATAGCTGTCCCCATCGGAGAAAATTCCCCAATAGGGCTCATCGTTATAATAGGGGTACTGCATAGCTTACCTCCGCATTATTTTCCGTGAGTTTCTCTTTTTGCCGTTGTCTGATTTTCAGCGACACCCTCTGTGCTTGAGGGTACGAAAAGAATCTTGAAGGTTATAAGCATAAGCTTAATATCCTCAAAAATATTCTGATGGGCGATGTACATAAGATCCATCTGCACCTTGTCATAAGGGGGTGTATTGTATTTGCCGTACACCTGAGCGTAGCCTGTAAGACCCGCCTTTACCTGAAGGCGAAGAGCAAACTCGGGCATATCCTTTTCGTACTCGGCGGCAATTTCGGGTCTTTCGGGTCTGGGACCTACGAAGGACATATCACCCTTGAGAATATTGAAAAGCTGAGGCAATTCGTCAATACGGAGCTTACGGATAAGCTTGCCCACGGGGGTGATTCTGTCGTCACTGTCCCCTGCAAGGCGGGCAACACCATCCTTTTCGGCATCTGTAATCATACTTCTGAATTTGATTATCTCAAACTCCTTGCCGTTAAGTGTAAGACGTACCTGCTTATAGAAGGCGGGACCCTTATCATATGCCTTTATAGCAATAGCGGTAACCGCCATTATGGGTGAAGAAATGATAATCGCTATAAGTGAAAGCAGAATATCAAAGAAACGCTTTATAAACTGATAAATAAAGCTTGTGTCGCTTCTCTTACAGCGGTAAACGGGTACATTCATAAGCTGGATTGTTCTGCCGCCTCTTATTATTGTATCCGAAATCTTGGGCTTTACGTATGCAACCTTATTGTTTGCAATACAGTATTTCACAACCTCGTTACGGTAATCTGAGGGTACACCGCAGAGGAAAACCGCATCGACGGATTTTATCTGTGTGAAAAGCTCTTCAAGAGAAATCTTTGACGAATTGAAGGTGCGTACAACCTTGAAGCGCTTATCGATACTTCTTATACCCTTAAGAGAAAGATATGAGTCCACGTTTTCGAAAACAACCACTGTTTTCTTAGGCGCGTGGAAGCGGAAGTAAAGTGCATCCGTAACAACCGCCCACAGTGAAGCGAAAGCGGAAAACAGTACGAACATAATAAAGAAGGGCAAGGGTGACACAAGTCGGTAGCTCAGAAGGGAGAATATAACATAAAGTATCCCCTGCTGAAAGCCGATTGCAATTATCTGCGAGAAGATAAGATCGTGTACCTGAGCCGTGCCCACCATAAAGCCGCCGTAAACCTTCACAAAGGCATAGTACACTGCAACGAAGACCGCAAAGAGAAGGTAGTTACCGTACTCATAGAAGGGCTTCGGGATGTACGGATTGTAATATTCCAGCCACACAAAATAAAGTGCGCACGAAAAAACGAGCATAATAAAAGATTTTGAAAGATACAGTACAAGCTTTTCGCTTCTGTATCTGCTTTTACTGTCCATAGTATAACCTCTTTTTCATCTGTATTACGTATATATTTTTAAAGTGATTTTTTACGCATAGTATCCTTCATAGTATAATACCATATCCGTCTCAAGAAGTAAAGCACTATTTTTTTACTGCCCCTCTCCCCTATTCGCAATTATTTTACATTTTTTACACACGGGTTTTATTTGACTTGAAGCGTTTTCTGTGTTACAATAAAAAAACAAAAGAGATTTCTTCCTGAGGTTATACCTCATTATTTTATAAATACAATTCAATACACTCAAAAAGGAGGCCCTATGAAAGCTACAACAGATAACGGCTTCAACTCAAACCTTCAGAGCAGAATTTCTGCTCTTTCAGATAAATTCAGCAGTCACTATTCAAATAAAAAGAAACCGGGCAAAAAAACTCTTATCATCGGTTTCGTACTGATTATCCTTGCCCTTGCAGTCTTTTCTGCAATCACGCTTATCGATGAAAATTCAAAGACACCGACCGTCGATGAAATAGAAATAGACCCCGCAGTACTCAATTCATCTGCTCAACCTCTTTCCGCAAGGCTTGTCTTTGTCTTTACAGATGCAGAAAAAACCGAAGTATTATCCGTTATGACTGCAAATTTCAGCTCAGAAAATAAAAGCTTTGTTTACAGCTTCATCTCTCCCCGCTCAGTTACGGAGTATAACGGTACAACCGATACTCTCAGCGGTCATCTTGCCGCAGGCGGTACAAATCAGCTTATTCACGCAATCTCCGCCTTCACAGGCAACGATTATGACAGATACATCGTCGGAGATGACGTTTCCCTCGGCAAGCTCTTCCAGCTTCTCGGTGACACAGAGGCTGATATAGAAAACCGCATCAGCTACGACCACAACGGAGTCAGCTTTATAATCGACGAGGGTCTGCAGACTCTTACTCCCGATATGATGCTCAAATATTTCCACTATCTTATCAGCGACGATAATATACACGGCGAAAAGCTTGCCGCTATCGTCATTAACTGCTTTGAAAGACTCGTAAGCAACCCCGACGGCTCCGACTTTGAAAGTGCAATCGGATATCTCGACACAAACATTTCCGCTCAGGATTATTCCAACAACAAGGAGCTTCTTCGCACTCTTCCCGAAATGAAGCTTACCGACCACGCGGTAAGAGAATAACTATGTATAATCAACACACCCCGCAAGGATTGTTTGCGGGGTGTGTTTCTTTCAGATAATGCACTGAAGGTGCAATTCATGACGAAGTCAATTCATGGCAACGCCAATTCATGCCTGAGGCAATTCATTATGACCCCACAGAGCACACGGCGAGCCGTGTCCGTATATAAATATCAACAAGATGTTATATTCTGTACTTTAGCTCACAAACTATTACCGAGGTGATATTATGGACGAAAATCAGAAAAAAGACCCGTACCATTTTGAGCAAACAAAAGAGGGTCTCGAAAAAAGGTTCAGAGTTATACTTTCTGAACGTAATGCTTATAAGCTTAAGGAAAAAAGAAAAAACAATAAAGCAGACTGATTTATTTTCAGGCTGATAAAAACCGCCTCTGTTTTTCGTCAGAAGCGGTTTTTTCTTCAGTTTAGTCAGCGGATATATTTCCATCCGCAATCATTTTTTATAAATCCCTCTGATAACTCGATATAATCACTGTCACCGTCACAATAGTTAATATATGCGATTTCTTTTGTTTCATCGTTTGTTGCCACTAAAACAACCTCTTCATGGAAATCGGAAGCAACGGCTGACAATAAACGAAAATAATAATCACCAATATTTGAAGAAACTTCGGTGTTTCCGTCGTATTCCTTCAGAAAAATATATTTTTCATCTAACTGCTCCTTTTGCAGAGAATATTCATCTTCGTTATATTTACAAATCAGAATATCGGTATCATAATGAAAAACGGCAAAGGAAGAATAGTATTTGAATAATTCAATATTAACAGGATTGCCCAATTCATTTAATTCAGGCATAGAGTCATTTATAATTTTTAAATAAGGTGTTTCGACTTTTTCATTTTTATAGCGTGTAAGCTCTTCAAAGGTGCCTACCATAAAGAAACCGAAAATCAAAGCGAGTGTAACAACCGACGTTACAACAAACAGAACAGTCTTTGTAATTATCTTTTTTTCAGAAAAAATTACGCAGAAAATTAAAAACAGCCCTATAAAAGGCAAGACAAAAAATGTCAGCACAAAGGAAATATTAATTATCGAATGTCTGACCAACACAATGCACATATCAATAATCATAGTAATAACAAAACTTAACAGAAACGAAGCTATCTTACGTGATTTTAATAATCTTATCTTTTCCATAACAAACCTCTTTTCACTGTTTTTCGCTTTTATTATAACACAAAAAGAAAAAAACTCAAGCTTCAGCATACACGGCACGCCATCTTCCCACTAATCCCTAGTCCCTAATCCCTCCAATCCCTTGCTATTTTTTCTGAAATATGGTATATTCAAGAAAGTAAAACAGCGAAAGGAAGTCCAACGATGAAAAGAAGAGAAGAAAGACCTGCGCCCTCAGAGGGTATCGTTGCACATTCAAAGCTTGTGCTTATTGTAGGAATCGTCTGCACGGCATTTTTCGGATTTTGTGCCGTCGCCTCGTTTATGACAGAAGCCTTCGGCCTTGTACCCATCACCTTTTTGGCTTTCGCCGCTTTGGGCATGGCTTTGATTGTTTCATATGTGAATCAGAAAATAACCTATAACCCCGACGGTTTTGTTGTTACGAGCTTCTTCGGTAAAAAACAAAGCTATTCCTACAGAGATGTTACGGCTTTTTTAAACGACGGAAAAAATCTGAAGCTTTACATAGGAAAAAAGAAAATCACTCTCGACGAATCCTTTGTCGGAAAAAGGGACTTTATTTCCTTTGTACAAAAGCAGTACAGCAAATATAACAACGGCAAGGCTCTGCCCAAAGCCCTGACAAATCCCCGCGATTTATTCAACGGAAAAATAGCAGACTCCGGCAGTATGCTTTTCGCATACATAATGATGCTTGCTCTTTGTCTTGCGGGGGTAATTTTGGTGCTTGTTATAATGAAGCCCTACTCGGCAGAGGTGCTCGAATATAAAAATCTCCGATTTGACTACTGTGCGATTGACGACAAAGCTCTTCAGCTTTATGTTCAAGGTGACGATATGCCCTATGAAGTGCCCGAATATCTAAAAACTATGGCAAAGTCAGAGGAGCTTATCTCAGTCTACCGAAACGGCGAAAGCTTTTATGTGGGTTATAAGGCTTATCCCGATGCAGATGACCCCTATTACAGAGCCGTGACCATTGAGGGAAGTGACGGCACCATATATCTTTCTCTTGACGAATCAAATGAGTATCAGAAGAAAAACAAAGCACAGATAATGATGCTTTTTGGCGGATTTCTGCTTTTCTGGCTTGTTTATGTAATCGCTTCAATATATGTAGGCCGTAATGCAGAAAAATTCAGTCTCCGCTTTCTCAGCCTTTTCTTCAAAAAAAGCTATATTCTGGTCAGCAAGGACAGTAAAAGCAAAAATTAAGTCGGAGCACGACAGGCTTTATCCGAGATATATCAAATAAACTCCTACAGGGAATTCATCCAATCCCTATTCCCTCTCCACCGACCCCAAAGCGGACTGATTTTTTCCAAGTCAGTCTGCTTTTTTGTTGCTTTTTTCCTCAAAATATGGTATATTATATAAGTATGACTAAAAAAGGATGTGATTTAATGATAAGCACCAATAATGTTACTCTGCAGTATGGCGGCAGAGAGCTTTTCAAGAGTGTTTCAATCAATTTTACAAAGGGTAACTGCTACGGTCTTATCGGCGCAAACGGCGCAGGTAAGAGTACCTTTCTTAAAATTCTTTCCGGTGAAATTGAGCCCAACAAGGGTTATGTAACCATCACACCCGGTGAGAGACTCTCCGTTTTAAAGCAGGACCACTATGCTTACGATCAGTACGATGTAATCCGCACCGTGCTTATGGGTAACCCCAAGCTCGTTGAAATTATGGATGCAAAGGAAGAGCTTTACTCCAAGGAGGAATTCACCGAGGAGGACGGTATCAGAATCAGTGAGCTCGAAGAGGAGTTTGCCGAAATGGACGGCTGGAGCGCAGAAAGCGATGCAGAAATTCTTCTTAATGCTCTCGGCATTCACAACGAATTCCATTACAGCCTTATGAGTGAGCTCACAGGTGAGCAGAAGGTTAAGGTGCTTCTTGCACAGGCTCTTTTCGGCAACCCCGATATCCTTCTTCTTGACGAGCCTACCAACCACCTTGATGTTGCGGCTATCGCATGGCTCGAGGAATTCCTTATGAACTTTGAAAATACAGTTATCGTTGTCAGCCATGACAGACATTTCTTAAATAAGGTGTGTACCCATATCGCAGACTGCGACTTCGGTAAAATCACAATGTATGTAGGTAACTACGATTTCTGGTACGAATATACACAGATGGCACAGAGACAGCTTCGTGAGCAGAATAAGAAAACCGAAGCAAAGATGAAGGAGCTTCAGGAATTCATCGCACGATTCAGCGCTAACGCTTCAAAATCAAAGCAGGCAACAAGCCGTAAAAAGCTTCTCGACAATCTCGTACTCGAGGATATGCCCGTTTCCTCAAGACGCTTCCCCTTCGTTGAATTCAAGCCCGACAGAGAAATCGGTAACGATATGCTCATCGTTGAAGGTCTTTCAAAGACAATCGGTGACAGAAAGGTGCTCGACAACGTAAGCTTCACAATCAGACCCAACGAAAAGGTTGCTTTTGTAGGTACTGACGCCGTTGCAAAGACTACCTTCTTCAAGATTATCACAGGCGAAATGGAGCCTGACGAGGGTACCTTCAAGTGGGGTATCACAACCTCACAGGCTTACTTCCCCGCCGACAACTCCGCATTCTTTGACGGTGTTGAGGACAGCCTTATCGACTGGGTAAGAAATTATTCCGACCTTCAGTTCGAAACCGACGTAAGAGGCTGGCTCGGCAGACTTATGTTCTCCGGTGAAGAGGCAACCAAAAAGGCTATGGTGCTTTCCGGTGGTGAAAGAGTGCGCTGTATGCTTTGCAAAATGATGCTCAGCGGCGCCAACGTGCTTATTCTCGACGAGCCCACCAACCATCTTGACCTTGAATCAATCACAGCTCTCAACAATGCGCTCATCAGATTTAAGGGCTCACTTCTTTTCACCTCACACGACCATCAGTTCGTTCAGTCTATTGCAGACAGAATCATCGAATTCAGACCCGAGGGACTTTATGACCGTAAGGAAACTTATGATGAGTTCCTTGAGAATAATGAGCTTCTTATCACTAAGTAAGGGATAAGTGATTACTCCCTCAGTCAAAATCTTGCGATTTTGCCAGCTCCCTCAAGGAGGGCGCATATTTTCCTCCCTCCCCGAGGGAGGTGTCAACCAAGGGTTGACGGAGGGAGTTCCTACTAATCCCTAGTCCCTAATCCCTGAAGCACCCACCTATATATAAAGAAAGGACCTGGATATATGACATACATCATCGGAGATATAAGCGGAAACAAAGAGAAATACGAAAAAATGCTTGAAAAGCTCAATCCCAGGGAAACTGATGCAGTTTTCGTTATCGGTAATGTACTCTGCGGCGAAAGCGGCGTTGAAATCCTTCAGGATATGATGTACAGATCAAATATTTTCCCCGTACTCGGTAAGCAGGAGTATTATGCAAAGAAGCTCCTTCCCCTTATCGCAGAGTACGGCAGTACCGAAAAGGCAACTGAAAGCATTTCAGCCGAGGATAAGGAGCTCCTCAAGGGCTGGCTCGGTACTAAATGCGAAAAGACCGTATCAGATTTCCTCGCACTTGACGAAGAAGGCAGAGAGGCTATCCTCGACTATCTGAGCGAATTCGCTTCCTATGAGGAAATCACCGAGGGTGGCAAGACCTTCGTTATCGCTTCATCGGGCATCCGTAACTTCAATGAGGATACTCCCCTTGAGGATTACGCCGAGGAGGACTTCGTCTTCGCAGAAACAGACTATATGACCCCCTACTTCAGCGACAAATACCTCGTTACAGGTAATAAGCCCACCGCTATGATTTCAAGAGAATTCACAGGTAAGGTTTACAGCAAAAAAAGACACCTCGCTATCGACTGCGGTGCTCTTTACGGCGGCAATCTTGCGGCTGTTTGCCTCAATCCTCTCAAGGTATTTTACTGTTGACTTCATCCTTTTAGTGTGTTAAAATGTAAAAAAACAAAAAGGAGAGATATTTATGGCAATTTGTCCCATTTGCTCAGGCGCTTCTGACGGAAAAAGAATAACCTTCAACGGCTTTGATATTTATGATCTTTGCATAAAATGTGCAAGCTACAGCATCTGTCTTATCAACCCCAATGTTGACGTTTCCGTAAAAGAGAATGCCATCCGTTGGGCAGAAAGAGAAATTCAGAACAACGCTGATAAAATGTACCTTGCAAACTGCATAAGAAGCTGGAAGGGTTGCGCTGAGGAGCATATCGCAGCCAATAAGCCTGACCTCTTCGAAACACAGCAGCCCGCAGTAGCAGAAGAGGTTAATAATATAGAGAGCAATGAAATCGACTTTGATGCAACAGTCAGAGGCTTCAGTACATACAACGGCTCCGAGGTTATATTCGAAGACAACAGAAATGCCTTCGACAGCAGCATTCTTGACGTGAGAAAATCAGATTTCTTCACTGCAGATGAACCTGTGGTTCTCGCACAGCCCGTTTCCGTACCTGTTGAAGATATCTCATCCTTCTCAGAAGCTGCAGAATACAACACCGCATCACACACTCCCGAAGCCACTGAAGAAGACCTTGGCAGTTTAGACCGTACTCAGGTGTTCGTACCCGGCTTTGCCCCCGCTTCAGTACCCGCTGACGAAGAAGAGACCATTGAAGAAGTACCCGTAGTATTCGAGGACATATCTTCAAACAGTGCTTTCCCGATAATTACGGAAGAAGCACCCGCAGAAACAGCTTTCGCACCTGTTGAAGAGGAAGCTCCCGCTGAAACAGCTTTCGCTCCTATCGAGGAAGAAGCTCCCGCAGAGACAGTTTTTGCTCCTATTGAGGAAGAAATTCCCGCAGAGACAGCTTTTGCTCCTATCGAGGAAGAAGCTCCCGCAGAAACAGCTTTTGCTCCTATTGAGGAAAAAGCTCCCGCAGAAACAGCTTTCGCTCCTATTGAGGAAGAAGCTCCCGCAGAGATGGCTTTTGCTCCTATTGAAGAGGAAACTCCCGCCGAAACAGCTTTCGCTCCTATTGAGGAAGAAGCTCCCGCAGAGGAAGTTATCGAAGCAGATGAGGAAACCGAAGCAGAAGAAATCTGCGAAGAGGCTTCCGAAAGCTTCACCGAGGACGAGCCCGACATAAAGGATTATCTCCGCGAAATATCTCTTACCCTTAAGAGTATAAACGAAAGAATGGAACGAATCGAAAAGGAAATTGCAGAGCTTAAGAAATAATTTCCGAAAAATAAATTGCTTACTGTTGATTTTTTATCCGCAGAGAAGTATAATACTGTCATCCGAAGAACGCAATGTTCTTTAAATAAGAAAAAACGGAGGAAACAAAAATGCAAAAATCCAAAAAAAGCATCGCAAGAATAATCCTTGCTATTCTGGTTGTTTTTGCCCTTGCTTCTACAATGTCCACAGTTGCACTTGCAACAGGTGAAGAAGCTGTAGTCACAACAGGCGAAGCTGAAGAGCTTCAGTTCGTAGTTGATATCGACGGCGAAGAGGTTGAATACGACCTTACAGACGGCGACTCCGCTATGGAGTACGTAGACAGCTACGCTGACAACCTCACAAACGATGAGGGCTTCAAGGGTCACATCCTTTCAGCTCTTTCAAAAATCCGTGAGAGCATCAGCGCATACGCTACCTTTTGGTCACTCATCCCTCCCGTAATTGCTATCGTACTTGCTCTTATCACTAAGGAGGTTTATTCCTCACTTGCAATCGGTATCATTGCAGGCGGCTTCATCTATGCGGGCGGCAACTTCGAAACCGCTATCAACCATGTACTCTTTGACGGCTTCGTTGCAAGCCTTTCAGACAGCTACAATATGGGTATTATCATCTTCCTTGTGCTTTTAGGCGCCCTCGTTTCAATGATGAACAAGGCAGGCGGCTCCGCAGCCTTCGGCCGTTGGGCATCAAAGCACATCAAGTCAAGAGTAGGTGCTCAGCTCGCTACAATCGCTCTCGGCTGTCTTATCTTCATCGACGACTACTTCAACTGTCTCACAGTTGGTTCAGTTATGCGTCCCGTTACAGACAAGCAGAAGATTTCAAGATCCAAGCTCGCTTACCTCATCGACGCTACCGCAGCTCCCATCTGCATTATCGCTCCCATTTCATCATGGGCAGCAGCAGTTGCAGGCTTTGCAAAGGGCGCAGGCGCAGACAGCGGTATGAGCCTCTTCATCCAGGCTATCCCCTATAACTTCTACGCTATTCTTACAATCGCAATGATGATTTTCATCGCTGTAAAGAAGATGGACTACGGTCCCATGAAGCTTCACGAAATGAACGCTCAGCTTAACGGCGACATCTACACAAGCGGTGAGAAGATTGATGATGCTGACGAAGAAATTAACCCCAAGGGTAAGGTTATCGACCTTGTTCTTCCCGTTGTTGTTCTCATCATCTGCTGCGTATTCGGTATGATTTACTCAGGCGGCTTCTTCGCAACAGGCGAGGATAAGGCAGGCTTCATCGATGCATTCTCAAATTCAGACGCATCAGTCGGTCTTGTAATCGGTTCAGCAATCGCTATCGTTTTCTCAATCGTTTACTTCCTTATCAGAAGAGTTATCTCCTTCAAGAGCATTATGGCTTCAATTCCCGAGGGCTTCAAGGCAATGGTTCCCGCAATCCTTATTCTTACCTGTGCATGGACTCTTAAGGCTATGACAGACAGCATCGGTGCAAAGATCTTCATTTCACAGATTGTTGAAGGCAGTGCAGGCTCACTTCAGTCACTTCTTCCCGCAATCATCTTCCTTATTGCTGTAGGCCTTTCATTCGCAACAGGTACATCATGGGGTACCTTCGGTATTCTTATCCCCATCGTTCTCAGCGTATTCGAGGCAGGCAATCCTCTTACAATAGTTGCTATCTCCGCTTGTATGGCAGGTGCAGTTTGCGGCGACCACTGCTCACCCATCTCAGATACTACAATCATGGCTTCTGCAGGTGCACAGTGTGACCACCTCAACCACGTTTCAACTCAGCTTCCCTATGCACTTACAGTTGCAGGCGTGTCCTTCGTAAGCTACATCATCGCAGGATTCGTACCTAACTGGATTATTTCACTTCCCATCGCTATTGTTCTTATGGTTGCTACTCTCTTCGTTATCGGTACAATCACAAAGAAAAAGGCTAAATAAGTAATATCCAACAAAAGACGGTTCGGAAAATCCGAACCGTCTTTTTTATACTATCTTAGCTATGATTTCTCTTTTATACCTGATAAACTCGTCGCTGAGCGGGTCTCTCGGCTTCGGGATATCAATCTTTATCTCTTCAGTTATTCTTCCCGGCTTACCCGAAAGAATATACACTCGGTCGGATAACAGTACCGCCTCATCAATATCGTGAGTGACGAAAACGGTGGAAAGCTTTATCCTTTCCATAATATCCATATACCAACGGTGGACAGAAGCCTTTGTCAGTGTATCAAGCGCACTGAAGGGTTCATCGAGAAGCGCTACATCAGCACCCGTAAGATAAGTACGAAGAAGGGCACATCTCTGTCTCATACCGCCTGAAAGCTCCTTCGGATACTTGTTTTCCGTACCCTCGAGACCGAAGTCAGGTAAATATGACCTTGCCTTTTCTCTTGCCTCTTTTTTGCCCATACCCTTGAGCACAAGAGGCAGGCTTACATTGTCAATCACGGTAAGGTGCCTTAAAAGCATATCCTTCTGCAGCATATAGCTGATATCTCCCGGCTTACCCGTGATGTCCCTTCCGTCGATAAGCACCTTTCCCTCGTCGGGCTTCAGAAGACCCGAAAGCACATTGAAAACAGTTGTCTTTCCGCTTCCGCTTACACCTAAAAGAGAGACAAGCTCCCCTTCGTTGAGAGTAAGTGATACATCCTCTATTATTTTTTCACCGTCATAAACCACGGATATTCCCGCGGCGACAAGCTTTTCCATATCAGTCACCTTAGATTAAAAATTCATTTGTGTAGCCGTAGCCCTTTTCGACAGTACTTTCAATAAGACCGTTTTCATAAAGCCATGCGAAGAAATTATCCCAGCGGTCACCGTCAAATACACCCCAACGCTCCGCATCGGCAATGTACTGTGTTGACATCCACTGCTGACTTGCGGTAACAAAGGCCTCACTGCCTCTGAGAGAGCCGGTTGTGTCCCCCGCTATGAGATATCCGGCCGCACTTTCAGGATTTTCCACTGCGTACTCATAGCCTTTTTTTGTAGCCTCGATAAAAGCCCTTGCCTTTTCAGGCTCACTCTCAAGGAATTTATCATTTGCAATAAGTACGGGAGTATAGTAGTCAAAAACGGGATCAATATCGCTGAAGGAGAAGTAGTCAAAATCAAGACCCTGCTCCTTACATGAAATACCCGCCCAGCCGTAGTAAATCCATATTGCGTCGGTATCCTTGTTTCTTAGTGCCGCCGCTTCGTTTGTAATCACATTGGGAATAAGCTGAAGCTTGCTGAAATCCGCACCCTCTTTTTCCATAAGTGCCTCAATCATAGCGAGCTCAACAGTACCGTTCCAGGTGGAATACTTTTTCCCCTCAAGACCCGCAGGGCTGTGAGCACCCTCGCCCTTTCTTGAGATAATACCTGAGGTATTATGCTGTACGAGAGCCGCAACAGCAGTAATTTTCATAGCCTGCTGTCTTGTAAAAATACCCGCAAGGGTATCCTGGAAGGAAATGCCGAACTGAGCCTGACCGGATGCGGTCATAAGCTCCGCACCATCCTCGGGCGGCTGTACGATTTTAACCTTTATTCCCGCATCTCTGTAATAGCCGAGAGCATCAGCAACAAAAAAGCCTGTATGGTTCGTGTTGGGTGTCCAGTCAAGACAGAGTGTTATTTCATAAAGAGAATCTGTATCCGTTTTTCCGCCGCAGGCAGACAAACAGAAGAGCATTGCCGCAGCAAGTATTAAAGATAATACTTTTTTCATTGAAATCTTCCTTTCCTTATTTATCTAGATAAGGCATCGTTATTTTTTTAAGTAATGCTACCACTGCCATAAGCACTAACGAAAGCAGTGATATGAGTATTATAACCGCAAACATTTTATCAAAGGCATATGCCTGCTTTACTCTTGTCATATATACGCCAAGACCCTCAAAGCCACCGAGCCACTCGGAAATAACCGCGCCCACAACCGCATAGGAGGCGGAAACCTTGAGTCCCGAGAAAAACTGCTCTCCCGCACCGGGAAGCTTTATATAGCGGAATATCTGAAATCTGCCCGCACCCATACTGCGAAGAAGGTTTATTTCATCCTTATCCGCACTCTGAAAGCCGTCAAGCAGTGATACTGCTATAGGGAAAAAGGTAGTAAGCACCACAAGAGTGATTTTCGGTGTCATATCAAAGCCCATCCACAGCACAAGAAGAGGTGCAATAGCTATTGTGGGTATAGTCTGACTTATTACCAGTACGGGATAAAGAGCCGCCTTTATAAAGGGTACGGCATCCATAAGCACCGCCACTGCAAAGGCAAAGACTATACCGATGAGAAGACCGTATAAAGCCTCCTGCACCGTTACGGCAGTATGCTCCATAAGTATGGGAAGCTCACTGACAAAGGCTCTTCCCACCTCAGCGGGTGAAGGGAGCATATAGCTTTCGATAAGCTCCTTTTCGCTGGCAAAAAGCCATAAGCAGACAAGCACCGCTATTGAAACAAGCGGAGCCGCTTTATTTATTGTGCTTTGATACTTTTTCGTCAATGGTCAACACCCCGTTTTCGTCATAGCGGATTTTCACATAAGCACTCACACTGCTGCAGCCCGCCTTTATAGCGACCTTCTGACAGTTTTTCACAATTTCCATAAGCTCATCGTAGCTGTCACCCTCTATTGTTGTCTCGAAGGGGCCTACAAAGAAGCTAAGCCCCGTTGAAGCAATATACTCTATTACTCTGTCAACAATATAAATGAGCTCCTGCTTGCTGTGAGTGTCAGGCAGCACCTGAATTGCAACACTTGCCTTCATAAGAAAACTCCTTTCTTTATTTATCACATACAAAAAGTACTGCGGTGATTATAAAGAGCCTTATGCCGGCAAATAAAAATACCTGCAAAAAAATTGCAGGTACTTGATAATCAAACTCTTACACAGCCTACGTCGGTATTATCCGCATCAGGTTATGGGTATAATCTCAGCCGATTGAAAATCAGCACCCCTAGTAATATTTATATGTCAATCGGATTATACCACCGCTTTTTACTGTTGTCAACCCAAAAATATTGCAAATTATTTTTGCTAAAATATAGCCAAATGTCAGCCCTTGTGATATAATAGTATGGATTATACCCCCTGATATGTATTTTTCACCAATGAAAGGTTTTATATATGAAAAAACTCAACAGAATTCCTAAAATTTCAAAGACCGAGCAGCTCATCTGGTGGGGCTGCCGACTCGCCCTTTTCATCTGGGGCGTGTGGGGACTTCTCTACGGCTACACCTCGGACTTTATTCAGGCGTCCTTCGCCATAATATTCACCCATCTCTGGGACATCTTCCAGTTTGCACCGGGCAAAAGCTTTATAAAGAAGCTCCCGAGCTATCTGCAGACCATGCTCAACATCTTTATCTGCTTCGGCTGTGTTGTGGGCACCACCCTCAATTCCCGTACTGATTTCACGGGTATTGACCTTCCCGAGCACTGCTTTGCAGGTTACCTTGCTACAACCGGCGGCTTCATTCTCTGCGGACTTATGCAGGGTGAGAAGCGTCCCCTCAAGGTTTCAGTACAGGCTATGTTCGGTCTCGGCTTCGGTGTTGCAATTCTTGTCGGCTGGGAGTTTTACGAATTCACAATGGACCGTCTTTACGGCTTTACAATGCAGCACGGACAATTCCCCGAGGCATACGGACTTACAGATACAATGATTGACCTTATTGTCGGTA
Source organism: Clostridia bacterium (assembly GCA_017555765.1). Taxonomy (GTDB): domain Bacteria; phylum Bacillota; class Clostridia; order Oscillospirales; family Acutalibacteraceae; genus UBA6857. Next base: position 16,513 of record JAFZFT010000028.1, read on the forward strand.
CTGTAGGATGTCTCATAGCAATGTTTGCCGAGGCATTCCGTAAGGTAGGACTTTACGGCAAGGGTAAGGAAGAAAGACGCAAAGCCTGGAAGGAAGAAAGAGCCGAGGTAAGAAGACAGAAGGCTCTTCTCAAAGACGGTGAAGTATGGAGTGGTAATATATGAAGCTGAATGAAATACTTAAAGATTTAAATTATACAAGTGCAGGAATTACCGATACTGATATAAAGGATATCGCCTACGATTCACGCAAGGCGGGTGAAGATATCATCTTCGTCTGTCTCGAGGGTGCTTTTGCCGACGGACACAAGTACGTACAAAGTGCTTACGACAAGGGTAGCAGAGTTTTCGTCTGCAGTAAGGACGTTGACCTTCCCGAGGATGCAGTGATAATCAGAACAGAAAATACCCGCTCGGCTCTTGCAAAAATGAGCTGTAACTTCTTCCGCAACCCTTCAAAGGAGATTGCGGTTATAGGCATCACGGGTACAAAGGGAAAGACAACAGTTGCCCATATAGTAAAATTCGCACTTGAAAAAGCGGGTGTAATGTGCGGCATCATCGGCACTGTAGGTGCTTTTTACGGCGATACCGTACTCCCCACCGTCAACACCACACCCGAAAGCTACGAATTACAGAAAATGCTCCGTCTTATGGCTGACGGCGGATGCAAGGCGGCGGCTATCGAGGTTTCCTCTCTCGGACTCAAGGCACACCGTGTCGAAGGTACTGAATTTGCCTACGGTGTATTTACTAATCTTTATCCCGACCATATAGGCACCAACGAGCACGATTCCTTCGAGGAATATGCCTATTGGAAAACTCAGCTTTTCCCTATGTGCAGAAAGGCTGTTATAAATACCGACGACCCCTTCGCAGAAAGGGTTATTGATATCTGCACCTGCCCCGTAATCACCTACGGCAGTGACAGTAAGGCTGATTACTGCCTTACCTCTATGCGTAAGGAAAAGCTCGGCAACCGTCTTGCTATGGGCTTCGAAGCAGTCTGCGGCGGCAAGGAAGAAGGCTACAGAGTTGCCCTTCCCGGTGATGTCAATGCATACAACAGTCTTGTTGCAATAGCTATTGCCGAGGATATGAGTCTTAAAAAAGAGGACTACAAAAAGGGTCTTGAGACAGTATTCGTAAAAGGCAGAGGCGAAATTGTTGAAACAAATGATGACTTCACTGTTATAATAGACTACGCACACAACGGCGTAAGTCTCAGAAGCATAATCGAAACCGCCCAAAGCTATGAGCATAACAGAATTATCTCGCTTTTCGGCTCAGTTGGCGGAAGAACAGAGTGCCGTCGTGAGGAACTCGGTACGGTTTCGGGTGAAATGAGCGACTTTACAATCATCACAAGTGATGACCCCGACAGCGAAGACCCGATGAAAATCTGTGAGGAAATCGCATCCTACTGCAAGGGCGGATATGTTATTATTCCCGACAGGGCCGAGGCGATACACTACGCTATGAAAGAGGCAAAGAGCGGAGATATCATTATCCTTGCAGGCAAGGGTCACGAAAACTATATGAAAATAAACGGACAGAAAATTCCCTTTAATGAAAGAGAAGAAGTAATTAAGGGACTCGAAATGAGAAAAGAGGGCTGATTTATGTATACTTTCAGAATTCAGGACGACCTGAAGGCTTATGATGAATTTATCTGCAATAACGGCGGTCAGTACATCCAGTGCTCACGCTGGCAGAATGTAAAAACAACCTGGGCTTGCCATTACTACGGCGGCTTTGACGAAAAGGGTACTCAGGTGCTTGCCGCACTTGTTATGGAAAGAAGCCTTCCTGTGGCAGGTAAAATCTGGTACGCATCAGGCGGTATGATATGCGACTACAGCAATACCGCACTTTTAGAAGAATTCACCGCCTTCATCAAGGGTGAAATGAAGAAAAACGGTGCCACATGCTTCATCACCGACCCGATGATATCCCTTCGTATCAACGGCGAGGATAAGGAAGAAGGCCACAATATGCACAAGGTACTCACCGATATGGGCTACGAGCTCAACACCTCTATCGAAAACTATACCTATAAGCAGCCCGTACAGCTTTTCATCCCTCTCAGAGACGGGGAGAAGCGCTTCACCGCAGAGGAAATCCTCAAGAAATGCGACAAGGGTGTACGCTACAGTATAAGAATCGGTGAGCAGAGAGGTCTTGTTGCAAAGACCTTCACTGCTGAGGATATAGAAAAAGACCCCTCAATTATGGATGACTTTATGGCGGTTATGCGTGATACAAGTGAAAGAGACAGCTTCGTTGAAAGAAACGGAGACTACTGTCTCAAGCTTCTCAAGGAATTCAAGGGTCACAGTGACCTTAAGCTTGTATATTACGATAAGGAGCTTGACAGAAAGCTTCAGGCTGAAAGACTTCAGAAAAAGGAAGAGGCTCTTTCCCAGATGGAGGGCGCACACGAAAAGAAAAAGCGTCAGCTTCAGGAAATCATCGACAGTGCCGACAAGCAGACCGAGCACTTCGAAAAGAGAATGGCAGAGGCTGAGGAATTCACAAATGATAACCGCATCTGTGTAGCGGGCGGTCTTTCAATATACTATGCAGGCATGGGCTCATGCCTTTTCGGCGGTACAAGAAACGTTATAAGAAACAACACCCGCTCAAGCCACTACCTCAACTATCTCAGACTTAAGGAAAGCATCGCAAGAGGCTGTGATATCCACGACCTCGGCTATGTTAAGGTTGAGACTCCCGCTCTTAATGAGGACGGTACTCTCGGCGAAATGATTCCTCTTGATAACTTCAAGGGTATATACGATTTCAAAAAGAGCTTCTCTTCAGACTATCACGAATTCATCGGTGAATATGTACTCGTAGGCAATAAGATGAAGTATTATTCCTACGCAAAGCTCGCCCCCGCCGCACGTCAGGCGAAGATTAAGGCAATCAAGCTTCTCAGACGCTGAGAAGCAATGCGCGATTCGCAATTCGCAGAACCTCTCCGTCACCCTTCGGGTGCCACCTTTTCCTCCGGAAACGGGAACCCTTTTGTCCGCTTCGCAGACATTTCCCCTGACAGGGGAATCTCCTTTCAGGAGAGGCAAGACTGAGGTAGCTCCTACGGAGCACTACAACGCAATCGCGGGCAAACAGAGTTATAACAATAGCTTTAATCCCGCCAAATTAACCTGATATACATTTTATAATATTCCCCTGTTAACATCCGCAAACTTTTAAGATCTTTTCAGCTCAACCCTACGGGGCGGGTAAAATTCTTAGGTTTGCAGACTGTCGCGACGCAATCGCGCATTGCGAATTGCGAATCGCGCATTGAAGGAGGTATCCTGTGTCCCACACAATAGCAGCCATCTCCACCCCACTCGGTGCGGGCGGTATAGGCGTAATAAGAATTTCGGGCGATGATGCAATAGAAATCGCCGACAAAATAATAGTTCCCACCTCGGGGAAGCCTCTTTCCTCTCTCAAGGGCTACTGTGCCGCTCACGGTAAGGCAGTAAGCGACGGACAGTCCCTCGACGAATGCGTGGCTCTCGTTTTCCGCGCACCGAAAAGCTATACGGGTGAGGATACGGTTGAAATTTCCTGCCACGGCGGTATTTATGTTACCAATCGTATTTTAAGAGCAGTACTCGATGCGGGTGCAAGACCTGCAGAAGCGGGAGAATTCACAAAGCGGGCTTTCCTCAACGGTAAGCTCGACCTTTCCGAAGCGGAAGCGGTTATGGACCTCATAGGCGCCCGTAACGAAAGCGCAATGAAGGTTGCAATGACTGCTCTCGAGGGTGCGCTGAGCAAAAAAATCGACTCCCTCTGCTCCGTACTGCTTTCAGCCTCTGCACATATGGGTGCATGGGTTGACTATCCCGACGAGGATATCCCCGACCTTGATTTCGGGCAGCTCGGCGAAAGTCTCACCGAGGTACGCAATGAGCTTTCCGCCCTTCTCGACCGCTTTGATTCGGGAAAGGCAATCAGTGAAGGCGTTGATACTGCCATCGTCGGCAAGCCCAACGTAGGCAAGAGTGCACTTATGAATATGCTCAGCGGATACAGCCGTTCAATCGTAACTGATATTGCGGGTACTACCCGTGACATCGTTGAAGAAACCGTACGTCTCGGCTCTGTGGTACTCCGCCTTGCGGACACTGCGGGTATAAGAGAAAGCGACGATATCGTTGAAGCAATCGGTGTTGATATGGCAAAGAGCCGCATAGAAAGAGCTAATCTTGTCCTTGCCGTGTTTGACGGCTCCTCGGGACTTGACAGCTACGATAAGGAAATACTTTCACTGTGCGAAAACAAGAATGTAATCGCAATCATAAATAAAACCGACCTTCCCTCAAAGGCTGATACGGACTTTATTGAAAGCGCAATTAAAAATGTTGTCTATGTCAGCGCACAGAATGGTGACGGTATGAGAGAGCTTACCGAAAAGGTAGAAGCTCTTCTCGGTACTGACAGAATAGACACCACTCAGGCTATGCTTGCAACGGAAAGACAGAGAAGAAACGCTCTTTCAGCACTTTCCGCAATAGACGAAGCCCTCGACGGAATAGCTATCGGAGTTACAATGGATGCAATCAATGTCTGTATCGACTCAGCTATCGAAGCCCTTCTCGAGCTTACAGGTAAAAAAGCCAAGGAAGCGGTTGTCGACGAGGTCTTCTCACAGTTCTGCGTAGGAAAGTAACGCCGAAAGGCGTTACGATTCGCGATTCGCGATGCCCGATTCGCAATCGCAGGTAACAGTGCAGCTCTTTAAAAGCCTGATCCCGCCGAATTAAGTTGACTTTTTTTGCAAAATGCTCTATAAACACAGCTTCTTTTCAAAAAAAATCTTTTAAAATCAACCCTCCTTGGCGGGAGGAATCTTTCGCCTTGCAATTTGTCGTAGCGCGATTGCGCATCGCGAATTGCGAATTGCGAATTGAAAGAGGTAACAAATGAAAAAAACAGCTTTGATAACCGGTGCAAGCGGCGGCATAGGTGCCGCCATCGCAAGGGAGCTTGCAAAAGACGGCTACAGCCTCATTCTTCACTATAACAGCGGTGAAAAAAATATCCTTGCTATTAAAAATGAAATAACCTCTCTTTACGGTACTGAGGTACATACCTTAAAGGCTGACCTTTCCCTTGAGGGTGAGGCTCAGAGGCTCGGTGCCGAGGCTCTCTCCCTTTGCAGCAGAGTAGATATACTCGTCAACAATGCGGGAGTAGCCTATCAGGAGCTTTTTCAGCTTACTGACAGTAACAAAGTACGAAAGCTCTTTGAGGTAAACCTTATGAGTGCTATGGAGCTTACGAAGGTTATTCTCCCATCAATGCTCGGTGAGCATTACGGCAAGATTATAAACATATCCTCTATGTGGGGAATAGCAGGTGCTTCCTGCGAGGTACATTACAGTGCTTCAAAGGCGGCTCTTGTCGGCTTCACAAAGGCTCTTGCAAAGGAAGTCGGCCCCTCGGGTATAAATGTAAACTGTGTCGCTCCCGGGTACATCGACACGAAAATGAACAGTGCCTTTGACGAAGGTACTGTAAAAGAAATAACCGAAGCGACTCCCCTTATGCGGGTAGGTACTCCCGAGGATGTTGCAAACCTTGTCGCCTTCCTTTCATCAGACAAGGCATCCTTTATCACAGGACAGACCGTTACCGTTGACGGCGGAATGTGCATATAAAATACAGAAACAGTCAATTGACAAAAAACTTAACTAGTGATATATTAAATTGATAGGCAAAAAGAAAGGAGCATAAAAATGGCAAGATATACTAAAGAGGATATTATCCGCATTATTGAAGAAGAAAAGGTGAATTTCATCTGTCTTCAGTTCACCGATATTCTCGGTATGCTCAAGAGTGTAATCATCACAACAAGTCAGCTCGGCAAGGCTCTCGATAACCGCTGTATGTTTGACGGCTCATCAATCGACGGCTTTGTAAGAATAGAAGAAAGCGATATGTGTCTTCATCCCGACCTTGACTCATTCGTTATCCTTCCCTGGGACAATGACGAGGGCAAAACTGCAAGACTCATCTGCGACGTATACAAATCAGATGGTACTCCCTTCGAGGGCGACCCCAGAAACGTACTCCGTCGCGCAATCGACAAGGCAAAGAGCATGGGATATACCTGCTATGTAGGCCCCGAGTGCGAATTTTTCCTTTTCCATCTCGATCAGAACGGAAAGGCAACAACAAACACCTTCGACAAGGGCGGCTACTTCGATTTAGGCTCTGTTGACAGAGGTGAAATCTGCAGACGTGACATCTGTCTCTGCCTTGAAAAGATGGGCTTTGAGATTGAAGCATCACATCACGAAAACGCAATTGCACAGCACGAAATCGACTTCAAATATGACGAGGTTCTCCGTACTGCCGACAATGTTATGACCTTCAAGTATGTTGTTAAAAACATCGCAAACAAGCATAACCTTCACGCTACCTTTATGCCCAAGCCCATTTACGGCGAGTGCGGCAGCGGTATGCATATAAACATTTCACTTTTCAAGGACGGCAAGAACGTATTCTGTGACGAAAGCGATGCCGCAGGTCTTTCAGGCACTGCATACAGCTTCATTGCAGGTGTTATGGAGCACATCAAGGAAATCACTGTCCTTACAAATCCCCTTGTAAATTCCTTCAAGAGACTTGTTCCCGGCTATGAGGCTCCCGTATATATCGCATGGAGTGCGAAAAACAGAAGTCCTCTTATCCGTATTCCTACAGCAAGAGGCTCAGGCACCCGTGTTGAGCTTCGTAATCCCGACCCCTCTGCAAACCCCTATCTTGCTATGGCGGCAGTACTTCAGGCAGGTCTTGACGGTGTGGAAAAGGCTATGACACCTCCTCCCCCCAAGGATTCAAACATCTTTGACCTTACTCCCGCTGAAAGAAAGGCAGCAGATATTCACTCTCTTCCCAAGAATCTTCGCGAAGCAATCAAATTCTTCAGAGACAGTGAATTTGCAAAGCAGGCAATCGGCGAGCACGTACACAGTAAATATGTAGAAGCAAAGTTTGAAGAATGGAACGAATACACCACCCGTGTTTCACAGTGGGAAATCGATAAGTATTTAGGTAAGTACTAATGATAAAAGGCTGCGATATGAGTAGCCGGTAGTCAGGGTACTCCCTCTCAGTCACAACCTTCGGTTGCGACAGCTATCCCAAAGGGAGAGGTGGCAGATGCAAAGCATCTGACGGAGAGGGTCACCTAAGCCCTATTCCCTAAAACTCTTCAAACAACGGAGAAGCAATGAATTTCAAAATCAACCCCTTATCATTCAACGGCATTTTTGCCGTTCCCAACAGTCTTGTTGACAATAATATACGTCTTGCAAGTGTGGTACAGCTCAAAACTCTACTGTACCTGCTTCGCTATGGAAATCTTCGTCCCGTTACCACTGAGGAGATAGCAGAAAATCTCTGCCTCGACAAAGAGGATGTACAGGACGCTATGATTTTCTGGCTTGAAAGAGGACTCGTACTCAGAGAAAACGAAGAGCCCTCCCCCATTACTCAGGTAACAATACAGAAGGCTCCCGAGGTTAAGCCCGAAATAAGTACTGAGGCCCCCGCAGAGCCCGAAAAGGCAGTCCCTGAGATATTTATATCCAAGCCTAGCCATGAGGAGGTTGCCGCTCGACTCAAGAATTCTACCGAGCTTGCCGCTTTCTTTCAGCAGGCTCAGGCATCTCTCGGCAAACCCTTCGGCTATGAGGGTCAGTCCACACTTCTTATGCTTCATGACGGCTACGGACTTCCCCTTGAGATAATCATAATGGCAATCGAATACTGTGTTTCTCAGAAAAAGGACGGTATGCGCAACATCACTATGCTTGCAAAGCGCTGGTGTGAGCTTGGCATTGATACCATCGAGGGAGTCAACCGTTACATAGAGGAACACACCGTTGTTGATGAAGCCTGGGATAAGCTTCGCAGCATGACAGAAATCACCAACCGCCATCCCACAGAAAAACAGCGTCGCTTCCTTACCGGCTGGACAAAGGAGCTTGGCTATACTGTTGAGATGATATTCTATGCCTACGAGGAGTCTATTGACCGTACGGGCAAAATGAATATGAAATATATGGATACCGTTATAAGAAACTGGGCTTCCGCAGGCGTACGCACTCCCGAGGACATAAAGCGCCACGAGGAAAAATGGCAGCAGTCAAAGGCTCAGGCGAAAAACGGAGGCAAGCCTTCAGCGGCAGCTAAAAAGGAAGAAAATGAGGCTTCCTATGACATCGACCTGTTTATGAAGGAAGCAGTTAATTTAACCTATAAAAAGACAGAAAACAACTGACAGAAAAGAAGGTGAGCAGATGGCTTTCAAAAAAAGTGTATACATCACCGCAAAGGAAATAATGAATGCCCGCCGTCTCGAGGCTGAAAGACAGCAGGAAATGAGACACAGTCAGGTAATTATGAGGTGTCCTGAGATTTTCACCCTTGAGCGTGAAATTGCATCCTACGGTGCTGAGGTAATAAGAGCCGTAGGTATGGGTGCCGATGCAGGTGAATTTGTAAGAAAGCTTTCCGTAAAGAGCCTTGAGGCTCAGGAAAAGAAGGCGGAGCTTCTCAAAAAAGCAGGCTTCAGCGAAAATTATCTTGATGTACCCTATAACTGTCCCGTTTGTAAGGATACGGGCTCACACGACGGCAGATACTGTCCCTGCTATATGGACCTTATCAGAAAAACCGCCCGTACTGAGCTTGAAGAGAAAGCAAACTTAAGCAAATACACCTTCACCTCCTTCAACGTAAATAACTATCCCGATGTTACGGATAAAATTCTCGGCGTTAATCAGAGAGAGCACATGACTAACGTACTTTCCTTCTGCAAAAGCTATGCCGCTGATTTTACCGCTAAAAGTCCCAGCATAATTATGCTCGGCTCAACGGGTCTTGGCAAAACACATCTTTCCCTTGCAATCGCAGGTGCAGTACTCGATAAAAACCACAGCGTTTACTATGACAGTGCCCACACAATAATGACAAAGCTTGAGGAAGAGCATTTCGGCCGCAGTAACGGAGCAGAGAGCATACGTGAGGACCTTCTCAGAAGCGACCTTCTCATTATTGACGATTTAGGCTGCGAATTCGTAACACAGTTTACTAAGGCGGAGCTTTACAACATCATCAACAGCCGAATCCTTGCAGAGCTTCCCACAATCATCAGCACAAACTGTACTGCGAAGGAGCTTGAGGAAAAATACACTCAGCGCACCGCATCCCGCATACTCGGATATTATTACCCCCTCGCCTTCTGCGGCAAGGATGTAAGACAGATAGTAAAAAAAGCACCGTAAAAAAAGCCGCCCTCGGGCGGCTTTTTTAATTCGCAATGCCCGATTCGCAATTCGCAATCGCGTGCTAAAGTTCAATAACTTAATCGGCTGTCCCCGCCATTTTATGTTTTTCGTTTTTGAAAAGATAACCATATTTTTTTATAGATAACCTTTTTCATAAAATTTATTAGGTAACCTTATTTGGCGGGAAGAACCTTACTTTTTTTATGCCTGTTCCCCGCGATTGCGCATCGCGAATTGCGAATTGCGCATTTTTTCAAACTTTCTCTTGATTATTACACAACTTTGTTGTATAATACATCTCACAGTTGCTGGTATAGCTCAGTTGGTAGAGCAGCTCATTCGTAATGAGCAGGTCGCGTGTTCGAGTCACGTTTCCAGCTCCACGAAAAAAGAGTCTTTTGTCCGGTAGACAAAAGACTCTTTTTTCGAACTAAGTGTGCCTTGCGGCACGTGAAGTGATACTACGCATCGTGAAGTTGCTGCGCAGTGAAGTTTGCTTCGCAAGTGTTTTGGCACACTTAACTTCACATTGTGCGAACACAATGCTTCACAGCGGCATCGACGCTGCTTCACTTGGCGAAGCCAAACTTCACTAAATATTGCGAATTGACCGCAAGAATGATATCATACACTTGAATTTGAGGTGTAATTATGTCTGAAAGCAAGTTGAGAACCCAATCTATGGATTTTGCAGTATACATCATCAACCTTGTTAAACAGTTGAAAGAAAAACGAGAGTCTATCATCTCTAACCAAATTGGCAGAAGTGGCACATCCATCGGAGCAAACATCCGCGAGGCACAGTATGCCCACGGAAAAGCTGACTTTATTGCAAAGCTTCAAATTGCCTTGAAAGAAGCAAACGAAACCGGGTATTGGCTTGAACTTCTTTTCAAAACAAATTATATCACCGAAGCGGAGTATAAAACACTTGATTCTGCTTGCGCAAGCATTCGTGTTATGCTCATTTCCTCCATCAACACCGCAAAGGAGAATGCAAAATGAAGAAATACACCTCTCAAGCAACAAAGTGGTTAAGAATAGTTTCCTTGATTTGTGGCGGAGTTTTGTTGATGGGCATTATCCTTGCTTTTGCAGATATTGGAAATATCGGAGTCCCCATCGGACTAATGATGATGGGTGGACTGTTGGGTATTATATTCTTCAGTTGTTTTATTGCTGAAAAAAGCAGAGTTTTGATAATAGACGCTGATCAAATAACTTTCCCCAGAGGTGCGGTGATAAATGGAAAAACAGTTTTAAAAAAAACGACTATTCAATTAAAACAAATCCGTTCTGTCGAAATTAAATTTCAACCGGGTGATGGGATAATTGCAAAAGACACCAATTTTTATACATTACGATTAAAAGATGGAACGAGGGTCACCGTTATACTTTTTTCCTACGGTAAAGAAGCGGAAAAAGAAATTTTAGAAACCATCAAAAGCAGTACGGCATAATTTGTGCACCTTTTCGCTTTTCTTAACTATATTTACGCACCGTTATGCTGTTCTTACGCAGAAAAAAAGGACAAAAGCTATGATATACATAATCACAGGTGCATCACATACGGGCAAAAC
>JAFZFT010000029.1 GCA_017555765.1 Clostridia bacterium
CAGAATCTCGACGTTGTTAAGGTTGATGCAGAAAACAACCTCATCGCTATCAAGGGCGCAATCCCCGGTCCCAAGAAGGGCATCGTAATGGTAGTAAACAGCGTTAAAAAAGCGTAAGAAAGGAGCCAAGTAAATGCCTAACGTATCAGTATTCGACGTAAACGGAAAGAAGGTTTCAGATATTGACCTTGCTGACGGCATCTTCGGTATCGAGCCGAACACATCAGCAATGCACCTTGTAGTTGTCAACTATCTTGCAAACCAGCGTCAGGGCACACAGTCAACCCTGACACGTGCAGAAGTTAGCGGCGGCGGCAAGAAGCCCTGGAGACAGAAGGGTACAGGCCGCGCAAGACAGGGCTCAACAAGATCACCTCAGTGGTACCACGGTGGTATCTCACACGGTCCTAAGCCCCGTGACTATGGCTTCTCAATAAACAAGAAGGTAAGAAGACTTGCTATGAAGTCAGCTCTTTCTTCAAAGGTTGCTGCTAACGAGATCATCGTTCTCGATGAGTTCAAGCTTGAAGCAATCAAGACTAAGGAAGTTGTTAAGGTTCTCTCAGCTCTCGAAGTTGGTAAGAAGACTCTCATCGTACTTCCCGAAAAGGACGACGTCATCTACAGAAGTGCAAGAAACATTGCAGGTGTTAAGACAACACTCGTAAACACACTTAATGTATATGATATTCTTAACTGCAACAGCCTCGTTGTTCTCAAGGATGCAGTTGCTAAGATTGAGGAGGTTTATGCATAATGAAAAGAACAGCACATGACATCATCCTCAAGCCCATCATCACAGAGGAATCAATGATGGGTACAGCATTCAAGAAGTACACCTTTAAGGTTGCTAAGGATGCTAACAAGGCTGAAATCGCTTCAGCAGTTGAAGAAGTTTTCGGCGTAAAGGTTCAGAAGGTTAACACCATGAACGTTAAGGGTCACCTCAGAAGATACGGCCGTTACGAAGGCTACACCGCAGCATGGAAGAAGGCAATCGTAACACTTACAGAAGATTCAGATACAATCGACTTCTTCGACGGTCTTCTTTAATCCTTAAATAAAAGAAACAAATTCAAATCCCAATGGAAACGTATGTAGGTTAGACAATCCTACGCTAAACCAATTAGGAGTGTGAACAAAATGTCAATTCGTGTATTAAAGCCTGTAACAAACGGCACACGTAATATGTCAGTTACAGACTATTCAGCACTTTCAAAGTGCGGCCCCGAGAAGAGCCTTCTTGCTCCTCTCAACAAAAAGAGCGGTCGTAACAGCTACGGTCGCATCACCGTACGTCACAGAGGCGGCGGAAACAGAAGAAAGTATCGTATCATCGATTTCAAGAGAGATAAGTTCGATGTTAAGGCTACAGTAGCTACTATCGAATACGATCCCAACAGATCAGCTCACATCGCTCTTCTTCAGTACGAAGACGGCGAGAAGAGATACATCATTGCTCCTCAGGGACTCAAGGTTGGTGACGTAGTTGAAGCAGGCCCCGCAGCAGACATCAAGGCAGGTAATGCTCTTCCTCTCACAAACATCCCCACAGGTACATTCATCCACAACGTTGAGCTTTACCCCGGCAGAGGCGGTCAGCTTGCAAGAGCAGCTGGTAACTCAGCTCAGCTCATGGCTAAGGAAGGCGGCTACGCTCTTCTCAGACTTCCCTCAGGCGAACTTCGTAAGGTTCCCGAAGCATGTATGGCTACAGTAGGCGTTGTTGGTAACGAAGATCACGAAAACGTGAAGATCGGTAAGGCTGGTCGTACACGTCACATGGGTATCAGACCTACAGTCCGCGGTTCAGTAATGAATCCCTGCGACCATCCCCACGGTGGTGGTGAAGGTAAGTCACCCATCGGTCGTCCCGGTCCTGTTACTCCTTGGGGCAAGCCCGCTCTTGGCTACAAGACTCGTGCTAAGAAGAACCGTTCTGACAAGCTTATTGTTAAGCGTCGTAACGACAAATAAGTCTGAAAGGAGCTAAGAATAATGAGCAGAAGTACTAAAAAAGGTTACTACGTACAGCCCAAGCTGTATGACAGAGTAATTAAAATGAACGAAAAGGGCGAGAAAATCGTTCTTAAGACATGGAGCCGTAGCTCCACAATATTCCCCGATTTCGTTGGCCACACCTTCGCAGTTCATGACGGACGTAAGCACGTTCCCGTTTATGTAACAGAAGACATGATCGGTCACAAGCTCGGCGAATTTGCACCTACAAGAACCTATAGAGGTCATGCAGGTTCAAAGACATCAAACAACGGTAAGAAATAAGTCGAAAGGAGTGTATTAAAATGGAAGCAACAGCAAAAGTTACTTTCGTGCGTATCGCACCTCGTAAGGTTCAGATCGTTCTTGACCTTATCCGTAATCAGGATGCAGAAAAAGCAATGGCAATCCTTAAGTACACACCTAAGGCTGCGTCTGAAGTTGTAGCAAAGCTCTTAAAATCAGCTATTGCTAATGCAGAAAACAAGAACATGGATACATCAAAGCTCTACGTTGCAGAATGCTACGCTTGTCAGGGTCCCACTCTCAAGAGAATCAGACCCAGAGCACAGGGCAGAGCTTTCCGTATCAACAAGAAGACATCACATATCACCCTTGTACTCAAGGAAGCAGAATAATTTAGGAGGAGGTTTAACATGGGCCAGAAAATTAATCCCACCGGTCTTCGTATCGGTGTAATCAAAGACTGGGAATCACGTTGGTATGCTAAGAAGAACGAATTCGGCGATACCCTCGTTGAAGACTATGAACTTCGTGAATATCTCCTTGAAACACTTGCTTCCGCAGGCGTACCCAAGGTTGAAATTGAAAGAACAGCTAAGCGCGTTCGTATCAACATTCACGTTGCAAAGCCCGGTATGGTAATCGGCCGCGGCGGCGCAGAAATTGAGAAGCTTAAGGCTACTCTTGAGAAGAAGCTCGGTAAAGAGGTTTCTCTCAACATCATCGAAGTTAAGAATCCCGATGTTAATGCTCAGCTCGTTGCTGAAAGCATCGCTTCACAGCTTGAAAGAAGAATTTCTTTCCGTCGTGCTCTTAAGCAGGCTATCGGCCGTGCTATGAAGCTTGGCGCAAGAGGTATCAAGTGTCAGGTATCAGGCCGTCTCGGCGGTGCTGAAATCGCAAGAAGCGAAACTTACAAGGAGGGTACAATTCCCCTTCAGACAATCCGTGCTGACATCGACTACGGTTTCGCAGAAGCAAAGACAACTTACGGCCGTATCGGCGTAAAGGTATGGATCTACACAGGCGAAGTTCTTCAGGTTTCAAACAACGAGAAGCGTGAAAGACCCGCTCGTCGCAGACCCC
>JAFZFT010000030.1 GCA_017555765.1 Clostridia bacterium
TCCCTAATCCCTAGTCCCTAATCCCTAGTCCCTAATCCCTAGTCCCTATTCCCTCACACCACCACTTTCTTTTTTTACATCACCTTTTTTCATTTTCTAAGTTGCTTTTTTATAATATATACTGTATAATCGGCTTAAGGAGAAAATTTTGGAGAGGAGTTTTATATGAAACCGTTTTTTCTTTTCACAAATGAAGAAACCGAAACAAAAGTTTCCAACAGAAGGCTTTTAAGCCACGCTTTAGGTCTTGTAGGTCAGAATATGGCTTACAGCTTCCTCGGAAGACTTTTCGTTTACCTTAATACCGTACTCGGTATTGAATCAAAAAAGACAGGTATAATCACCGGTGTCAGCACCCTTTGGGATGCTCTTAACGATCCCCTTGTCGGCTCACTTATGGACCACAGAAAGCACAGACCGGGCTACAAGCTTCGTCCCTTCCTTTTGTGGACACCGCCCTTCATCGGTATATTCATAACCCTTATGTTCGTCGACCTCGGTCTTAGCGAAATGCAGACCGTTGCCTACGTAATGATTCTTTACGTACTTTTTGACACACTTTATTCCTTCCAGGATACCGCTATCTGGGGTATTTCCTCACTTTCCAGCCCTGACTCAAACGAGCGACGCCGTGTTATCCAATGGATAAGCATTGCCGCAGGTGCAGGCGGAACAATCGCAGGTCTTTTCCCCGTATTCAAGGATATGCTTGTAGGCGGTGCTACTCCGATAATGACCGAGAAGAATGCTTACCTTCTCTTCGCAGTTATCTTCGGCTTCGGCGGTATGATGATTTCAATGCTCGCTTACCGTATGAAGGAAAAGGTTGTTGATACAACAGGTGACCAGAGTAAGGAAACTGCTGCCGAAAGCATAAAGGCTATGCTCAGAACGATCTGGAACCTCAGATACAACCGTACACTTATCATCATCTGCCTTGCAAGAATAGCACAGAGCTTTTCACTCACACTCGCATGGGAGTACTTCTTCCAGAGTGAGGGTATTGTATACCACATTTTCGGTGCAGAAATCGGCGGCGACGTTGCAATGACCTTCTACGGCTATGTAATGGGTATCCCCGGTGCAATCCTCAACTTCTTTGCAGTACCCGTTATCAATAAGCTCGGAAGTAACAAGAGACTTCTCGTGCTTGCTGAGGCCGCAAATATCACCGCAAGACTTATTGCCTTCGGCGTTGGTATGAACGAAAGATACAAGAACATAAGCGCCCTTCTTATCACAATGGCTCTTATCGGTTCTTCACAGATTCTCACCAATATGAAGGCTATCGCAGAGCGTTCACTTCTCACAAACGCAGTTGACGAAATGGAGCTCAAGACCGGCGAAAGAACAGAGGGTATTACCTTCTCAATGCAGAATTTCGTTTCGAAGATGACAAATGCTATTCCCAAGTTTATTCAGGGTACAATGCTCAGCTTTATGGGCTTCCAGGAAAAAATCAAGGGTGCAGACGGCGAATTACTTCAGGGTGCCGCTCTTGTTAACGCTCAGAAGTCAAAGCGCTTCCTCAAGTATCGTTGGCATCAGTTCATTTTAGGTCCCGCAATCGGTGCCGCTCTTTACCTTATCGTTATTCTCTTCCTCAAGGATGACCCCGCTCACACCGCAGAGGTTGAAAGACAGCTTCAGGCAAAGAGAGCCCTTGCAGAAACACACGCAGAATAAAAATCACATAAAAACTTTCACGAAAGGAGAAAACAACAATGACAATCAGAGAAGTTATTGCAATGCTCACAGAAATCTTCAACTTCCTTATGGCAAACTTCGGTGACATCTTCGCAGGTCTCGGCTTTGGCGGTGCAACTGAAGAAGAAGCTCCCGAAGCATAAAAATCACACCAACATAAAAACGGACTGCTTTTGCAGTCCGTTTTTTTACTATTTACTAACCCCTGTTACCTTCTATCTTCACTGCAACCACAGTCATATCGTCAGCTGACTGCTTATCCGCCCTGAGAGAAGCAAGCTTCAGTATGTGCATACTCAGCTCCTGCATATTGTTTGTACTCCAGGAAAGAAGCTCGTCGTTTATCCACCCGCAGTCACTCTGGGTAACTCCATCGGAAAGAAGAAGGATAATATCCCCCGCCTCACCCGTGAATCTCGTTTTAGAAAATCCTATATTTCTCAGTACGCCGAGTGGCATAGAGCTTCTCTCGAGGGTTACTGTCCGATCCTTCTTGCGGATTATACTCTGTGCCGCTCCCGCCTTGTAAAAGACGGTCTCCCCCGTGAAAAGATTCACCTCAACCCCATCAACAGTGGCTACAGACTCCTGATTACTGCGGGCAATAAGAGCGGAATTAACCATCTTCAAAGCACTGTCGAAGGAAAAACCGCTGCAGATAAGCTTCTTCATAATCTTCGAGGTAAGAGCACTGTCCTCTGCCGCTCTGTGTCCCGTACCCATTCCGTCGCTTATGAGTACAAAGCCTCTGCCCTCCACACAGGAGGCGGCACTGACCGAGTCTCCGCATGGCTCACCCTCAACCGCACTCTTTTTTGAAACACCTATCTGCAATCGCAAGGGCATACTTCTGTTGAAAACAAGGGTCGTACGAAGAAACGAAACCTCTACCTCGGGTCTTTCAAAGCGCCTCCCCGTAATAAACTCAATCACCTCTCTCGCATCCCTCCAACCGATATCAAGAGGTCTGTCTATAAGAGTTATTTCAACCGTAGCTGAGCCGTTGCTTCCGTAAAAATACTCCACACCGTCAGCATCAATCCCCGCTTCTCTGAGAGTACTTTTAATTGCCGATGAAACCGAAGAGTCGTATATTCTTGTTTCGTTTATCCTCGAAGAAAGCTCACCGAGGTAGTCTCCCATACCCCGCATCTGATCTGACAGCACCCGCTGAAGCTCATCGGTACGCATTCTGAAGGCGGCATCATCCCTACCGTCAAAGTCTCCACCGCCCCGCGTACCGTCACCAACGGAGCTTATCATATCACAGACACTGTATACATTTTCCGAGGCCCTTTTAAGCTCATAGGCAACCCGCCGACCTGTTTTTTCATCCTTCATAAAGCCTCTTTTTCTAAGGTACTCCTGAAGGTTGCTGTGAGCCTTGGCGGGTACGAGAGAAAAGACCGCAAAGGCTATCACACTCTCAGCAATTATGATTAAAATGCTCTCGCCCTTACCCTGACAAAAGGCCGTCACAATAAGAGCAGAGCTGAAGGCAGCAGCAGAGACAACCTGTCCATATGCAGACAAGAGCCCCGACATAAGACCGCCCACCGTAAGAGCAGGCAGAAGACAAGCAAAGCCCTGAGAAGCAGAAAGAAACACCCCAAGTGCGGCACCCGCCCCGCTTGCAAATGCCGCACCCTTAAAGGAAGCAACAAACATCACCGCCACAAACGCAGCCACTCTTGCGGGAGATATCCCCATCACCGTATAGCCCGACGCACAAAGAAACAACAGACACACACTGCACACAAGAAAGGCTTTATCCTGAGCGGAAAGAGCGGTCACTTTGCTTTTTGTACCCGCAAGAAAAACCGACCGCCTGAATATCACTCCGACACAAAGAGAAACTGCCGCTTCACCGACACTGAGCATTAATTTTTCTACACAGAAGCCTCTTACTGCCATCAGCACCGCACCGCTCAGTACCACTCCCACCGCAGAAAGCAAGGGAGATGCTTCAAGGCTCTTTTTCTCACCGAGCCTTCTTTTAAGAACCACCCGAAGGGCACAGCAAATGGCAAGAGCACCCCAATATCTTACTGTATCAGCAACGCCCAGAGATGCCGCATATCCGAGGGCACACCCGGGCACGGCGCTGAAGATATATTCAAAGGGAAGGCACACTGCAAAGGTCACCCCGAAGGGAGAAAGCTCCCCACCGACGGAAAAGCCGCAGAAGAGAAAGGAAGCTCCGAAGCAAAGCGCCGCACCCAGAAGCTCACCGCTTCCGCCTTTTTCGTACAGAGCTTTTTTATCAGCCAAGGTTTTATTTACAAAGGACATATTTTTTCACCCGTTTTCATATTATAAACGGATTATAATTTCTCCCTTGCGAAAAAAAGGTCGCACTGTGGAAAAAAGTACACTTGAAAACCTACCGCCGATATGCTATAATAGAAAAAGACCCAAACGGGTCACAAAGAATACAAATCAGAGGTCGTCGGAATGAAAATTCAGGAATCTGCAGAAAATTATCTTGAAACTATATTTATAATAAAT
Organism: Clostridia bacterium; assembly: GCA_017555765.1. Classification (GTDB taxonomy): domain Bacteria; phylum Bacillota; class Clostridia; order Oscillospirales; family Acutalibacteraceae; genus UBA6857. The sequence continues at coordinate 4,216 of JAFZFT010000030.1, forward strand.
ACACGCAAGGGCTCTTGCCGCTCAATCGACATTGCAAACGAGCTGGGATATTCCAAGCCGAGTGTAAGTATTGCAATGAAAAATCTCCGTGAAAACGGCTATATCGATGTTATGGGTGACGGCAATATCGTACTTCTCGCTCCCGGACTCGAAATTGCAAACAAGCTTTACAAGCGCCACACTATGCTCACGGATTTTCTTATCCGCATCGGTGTTTCTCCCGCACTTGCAACTGAGGATGCCTGCAGAATCGAGCATATTCTTTCCGAGGAAAGCATCGAGGCTATCAGCAAGCATCTTGATGAATTGAATAAATAAAAACTAAGAGCCCGTCTGTGACGAGCTCTTTATTTTTATAATTTCTTACCGATTTTCTCAGCGAATCTCTTAAGCTTACCTTTTTCAAGTGCAAGGTATGTTGCCTTTATAGGAGGCATAACTGCGAAAAGCACACCCGAAAGAGTGAAAAGGAAGCTGGGGTTAACGCTCTTCTTACCCTTTTCAAGACCTGCAACCATCTTCTTTGCAACAACTGCGGGACTCTGTACGGGGAAGGGTCTTTCAAACTTCACTGAATTTGCAGTCTTGAAGAAGTTTGTATCTGTTGCGATGGGGTAAAGGCAGGTAAGAGTAACATTCTTGGGAAGCTCAAATCTGATACCCTGCTGGAAGCCCTCCATAGCAAACTTTGAAGCTGAATATGTAGTAAAGCCGGGCATTGCCATCTTACCGATAGCTGAGATTGTGATTGCAAACTGGCCCTCTCTGCCGTCAAGATGCTTTACGTACTTCTGATATGAGTAAATCGGTGAATATACATTGGTTTCAAACATTCTTGCAGTTCTGTCCCAGTCGGTATAATCCATAAGCTCGTAGTAGGGATATCCCGCATTGGCATAGAATATATCGATCTTTCCGAATTCAGCCTCTGCCTTTTCGAAAATCTCATCAACAGCAGCCTGCGAAGAAACGTCCTTCTGCATAGGAATAACATTACTGCCGATTTTATCCATATTTTCACAGTTGATATCAACGGCGAGAATCTTGTTTGTGCCGTCCTTTGCAAGGAGCTTGAGAACCTCAAGACCGATACCGCTGTCAGCACCCGTGAGTACAATTTTCTTTGATGTAATCATATTTTTCTCTCCCTTAAAATACTTTAAATACATCATAATCCAATCTGTTTATAAAGTCAATAAACTGTTGCCTTTTTATGAATTAAATGTTAGAATAAGAGCAGAAACATCCCAAGGAGGAAACAACCATGAAATATGAGAAGCTTTTCACACCGATAAAAATCGGTAATGTTGAAATCAAAAACAGAATCTGTATGGCTCCCATGCTTATGGGCTTCGGTCAGATTGACGGTAAAGCAACTGACCAGCTTATGGATTATTACGAAGAAAGAGCAAAGGGCGGCACAGGTCTCATCTTCACAGAAATCACCCGTGTCAATGACCGTACAGGCGGCTCCGCCTTCAAGCAGCTCGGTATGAGTCACGACTATCAGATAGAAAAAATGAGCGAGCTCGCAGGTCGTATTCACAAGCACGGCTCAAAAATATTCGTTCAGCTTCATCACCCCGGCAGACAGAATATGGCTCTTCTGATGGATACTCTTCCTATGAGCATCCTCGGTGAAAAGCTCATTCCCCGCTTCGAGGATATGCTTTATTCCGTTGTACCTGCAGGTAAGATTCTTATGAAATACCACATCGTACCAAGAGTTGTATCCCCCTCCAAGTGCGAAAACGTATACTTTGCCGACGGCAACAACAGAGCTCTCAGAAAGAGTGAAATCAAAGCACTCGTCAAGGACTTCGTAAACGGTGCCGTACGAGTAAAGAAGGCCGGCTGTGACGGCGTACAGCTTCACGCTTCCCACGGATATCTTCTTCAGCAGTTCCTCTCACCCCATACCAACAGACGTACCGACGAATACGGCGGCTCACTTGAAAACCGTATGCGCTTCCTTCTCGAAATCATCGAGGGCATCAGAAAGGAATGCGGTAAGGATTTCCCCATTATCGTACGTCTTACAGTTGATGAATGCTACGGCTACATCGGTCACCCGGGCAGAGGCTACCGCCTTAACGACGGCATAAGAATGGCAAAGAGACTTGAGGAAGCAGGCGTTGACGCTATCGACGTTTCTTCAGGCGGATACGATGCCTTCAACTATTGGCTTGAGCCCACCTCCTTCGAGTGCGGATGGAGAAAGTTTATGGCAGCTGCAGTTAAGAACGCAGTATCAATTCCCGTTATTGCCGCTAACCTCATAAGAAGCCCTGAGCAGGCTGAGGCTCAGCTTCAGGAGGGCACTCAGGATATGATTTCTCTCGGCAGACCTCATATCGCAGATCCCCACTGGGCAGAAAAGGTAATGGAAGGCAGAAGCGAGGATGTAAAGAGATGTATCTGTTGCCTTTACTGTATCGAAAGTATGCAGAATAACGCTTACACCGGCGGACACGGTCACTGTGCAGTTAATCCCTTCGTGGGAAGAGAAAGCTACAAGCTCAATGAAAACGGCAA
>JAFZFT010000031.1 GCA_017555765.1 Clostridia bacterium
ATCGAAAAGATTGACGAGTGCATGTACAAGCTTCAGAAGTACGTTGTAAGACGTTGGCTTCTTGACGAAGGCAAGCGTGTTGACGGCAGAGGCATCAACGATATGCGTCCTCTCGATGCTCAGATTGACCTTCTTTCAAGAGTACACGGTTCAGGTATGTTCACAAGAGGTCAGACACAGGTTCTTACAGTAACAACTCTTGGTCCCATGAGCGACGCTCAGCTTCTCGACGGTCTTGATGAAGAGACAGAGAAGAGATATCTCCACCACTACAACTTCCCCTCATACTCTGTTGGCGAAACAAAGCCCTCAAGAGGCCCCGGCAGACGTGAAATCGGTCACGGTGCTCTTGCTGAAAGAGCTCTTGTACCCGTTATTCCCTCAGTTGAAGAGTTCCCCTACACAATCAGACTTGTTTCTGAGGTTCTTTCATCAAACGGTTCAACCTCACAGGCATCAATCTGCGGCTCAACCCTTTCACTTATGGCAGCAGGTGTTCCCATCAAGGCTCCCGTTGCAGGTATCTCCTGCGGTCTTATCAGCGAAGGCGACCGCTTCATGACAATGGTAGACATCCAGGGTCTTGAAGACTTCTTCGGCGATATGGACTTCAAGGTAGCAGGTACAAAGAAGGGTATCACAGCTATCCAGATGGACCTCAAGGTACACGGTCTTACACCCGAAATCATCAAGGAAGCATTTGAAAAGACCTATGATGCAAGATGCAAGATTCTTGACGAGGTTATGATTCCCTGTATCGCAGAGCCCAGAGCAGAGCTTTCAAAGTACGCTCCCAAGATGCTCACAACAAAGATCGACGTTGAGAAGATCGGTGACGTTATCGGTAAGCAGGGTAAGGTTATTCAGAAGATCTGTGCAGAGTGCGAATGTAAGGTTGACGTTAACGAAGACGGTACAATCTTCGTTTCAGCAGTTGATCTTGACAATGCAAAGCGTGCAATCACAATCATCGAAACAATCGCAAACGATCCCGAGGTTGGTGCAATCTTCCGTGGTGTTGTTACACGCCTTATGTCCTTCGGTGCATTTGTTGAAATCGCTCCCGGTAAGGAAGGCCTTGTACACATCTCAAAGCTTGACGTTAAGAGAACAGAAAAGGTTGAAGACTGCGTAACAGTTGGTGACGAGGTTATCGTTAAGGTACTCGAAATCGACGATCAGGGCAGAATCAATCTTTCAAGAAGAGATGCTCTTATCGAAATCGAAGGTCTCGTACCCGAGGATGACGGTGAAGAAGCTCCCCGTCGTCCCAGACCCCGTCGTGACAACGACCGCAGAGGCGGCAGAAGATAAATAGCAAAAAGCATCCGTGAAAACGGATGCTTTTTTAATGCGCAATTCGCAATGCACAATGCGCAATCGCGGGGAACGTGGATGGCAAATGGTAACCACTACCCGCCGGATACATGTTGTAGGGGCGGCCATTGGCCGTCCGTTTTGATTTTTCAAACAAAAAGACAGGGGACTGTTCCCTGCCTTTTTATTTTACCCTCTCATATGGCTCTTTTTCATCGGTGAGACCTGCAAGATAATCCATGCTTGTATCAAGGGCAAGGGCTATTCTTTTGCACTGCTCAAAGGTATAATATCTTTTTCCGTTTTCTATTTTTGAGTAATCACTTTGGTCAATTCCCGTAAGCATTTGCATCTGCACTTGAGTGAGACCTTTTTCTTTTCGTAATTCTTTTAATCTGCTCATAATAATCACCGAGTATATTATGGCATATTGACCTATTGACAATAGGGTGAAATTGACCTATAATGATGAAGTAGGTTAAAAAGGAGATGGTGATATGACTAAAAAGCTGAAAATTACAGTGTTGATATCGGTTGTAGCTTTTGTCATTCTCGCGGTCGTTATAATATTTTCAAACGGCAGCGATTTTAAGGGCAGTTGGATATATTCGGAATGCTATTTGGACGGAGCTTTAACAGACAGACCCTATGGCTTTGAATTCGGAAGATATTACACCAAGGGCATCAGCTTTGATAATGACGGCAGTCTGAGCATAAGCTGTAAGCACGGTTATATGTATATAGATAAAATGAGATATGCCAATGCTTATGATCTGTCGGGTGAATATACTGTAATCGGAAAAGAGAAAATAACTATTTTGTGTGACGGTTATGAGGAAAAAACATTTTTATATGAAATCAAGGAAGGAAAGCTTCATCTTACTGACGGGAATTTTTTATATGTTTTTGAAAAGGAAGACAAGAATAAAGGCTTAGGATTTTCTAAGTTGTTTTCATCGCTGATGTCATAATAAGGTGTGTAAAAAAATAACACCGTAGGGACACGGCTTGCCGTGTCCGTTGAGAATTTTACGGTTGACAAGACCTTGTATTGTAGCTACAATATATTAAAGGAGGAGATTTTATGAAAAAAGTAATTGCTATTATACTTTTAATATTGTTCGCCTTTGCTTTTGTCGGTTGTAATAATTCAAGTAAAGACAGTAAAATCGAGGTGTACACCTTTAGCGGTGAAAATGAATATTTTTATGTAAGCGGCGGTGCTGCAGTTCTTGACGGTGAAGAAGAGGTGTTCAGCGGCGGTGAGCTTAAGCTTTTTAAGGAAGAAGCTTTTTCGGATGTGTATTGCTTTTCCACAAGCTTTTATATTGTTGACGGCGCTGAAAAGAGATACGTTTTAATGAATGTAGTGGAGGATATACCGGGCGGTGCATCGGTCAGCATTTCGGGCGACCTGGGTAAAATCTCAGGCGGTAATGTGATTTCTGAATATAAAAGCACAGATATGGAGGCTTTCATAAATAACCTGTATTTTGAGCTTGCCGTAACGGATTCTCAAGGCATAGAAAGCACCTATGAATTAAAGCTGAATGTTGAAAAAATATATTGATTAAGCTGTTAAAAGGACACCTCACGTAGGTGTCCTTTCTCTTGCTTTTTCGTTCGCTAAACCTATGGTTTACCTCGTATTTCACCCTTTTTCAACCTTTAGTTTAACAAAAAATCCCCCTTTTAACTGACTGTTGCTTGAATTTTTCTTCCTGTGAGGGTAAAATAGCCTTGTAAGCCGGCAAAAAAGAGAAAGGGAGAATCGATATGACTGTTTTCAATAAGTCAGACAAGGAAAATACCGAAAAGCAGAATAATGAAGGCACTGTCAATGAAACACTCGGCACGAGAATATCACAGTACAGAAAGCAGAGAAACTTTACTCAGAGTGAGTTTGCTGAGCTTCTGGGTGTTACACCTCAGGCGGTGAGCAAATGGGAAAACGATATTTCCTGCCCCGACATTACCCTTTTGCCCGATATTGCCGATATATTCGGAATAACTGTTGATGAGCTTCTTACAGGTAAGGTAAAGGTTGTGACGACAGAAAAGGAGAAGAAACCGCGTAAGAATATTGATAAGCTAAGGCTCGTTATCCGTGTGCTCAGACCTATGCAGAAGCCTATAAAAATTGCTCTGCCCTTATCTGTAGTAAAAAGGTTTGCAAGACTCGGTGTAAGCATTTCCAATGCAGTCGGCGGAGATTACATATCCGAGGAGCAGCTTTCGGATATAATGAATATGGTTGACGAGGGTATTACAGGAGTAATTCTCGATATTGTTACGGAAGACGATACCAATGTAATTGTGGAGATTGATTGAAGTATGAAATTAGAGGATTTTGTAGAAAAGAAGCAAGGAAAAAGGCATAAAAGCTTCTGTCGTATCGGTGGCGGCTACTATGCTGATGTTTACAAGGCTGATTATGAAAACGAAAGCACAATTATAAAGGTGCATAAATCCAAGGGACTCACGGAAAGAGAGATTGAACAGATAAAGCTTCTTTCAGAGCATTCACTTTCACCGATGCCTGAAATTCTGTGGGTACACAGTGCTGATGATGAATTTGACAGTGATGCTTTTGCAATGACGCTTCTCGACGGAGTGAACGGCGGAACGGTTTATTATCTGAGCAAGTCAAAAAGAGAGAAGCTTGCTGAGGATGTTATAAATAACCTGCTTGCCTTTCATAATGTGAAAAGCCCCGACGGCTTTGGTATTATAGGCGGCAGAAGATACGCTACCTTCAATGAGTGTTACAGAGAAAAGGCGGATGAAATAGCGGGCTATGCACAAAAGCTTTACGAAAAAGGGCAGCTTACGGCTGGTGTGTTATCGGTGGTAAAAAAAGCGGTAGAAAATTTTGACAAGGTGTTTTATCTTCCGATTACAGAGGCTTCCCTTATTCACGGCGACTACAATATGTGGAACATTCTCGTAAATAGAAAAAGCTGTTCAGTTTCTGCCGTTATTGACCCTTGCGGGTGTATGTGGGCAGACAGTGAGTATGATTTATATCAGTTAAACAATGCAAACGGACGGCATCTTAAGCTTTTTGAAAGGTACAGCGAAAAGAAGTCCCTTTCTGAAAACTGTATGCAGAAAATGGCTTTTTATGAGCTTTTTACCGAAATAGAGCATTATTATAATTCGGGTTATCCCGTAAATAAAAAAAGACTGCAGAAGTGTGCGGATAAGCTCGAAATGTATTTATAAAAACCAAAGGACACCCATCAGGGTGTCCTTTTTCTTACTACTTACTACTTAAACACGCTTGCCGATATTGAGAAGTCTCACAACCACGGGTGAAAGGAAGATGTTAATACCCATTTCAACGAGGAAGTTGATGCCGACCATACCGAAGATGAGGTATGCGAAAACGTTGTCATAGCCCATTCCCTGACCCCACTGAGTAACAGTGTCAAGGAAGAATACTGCGCAACCGAGAAGGAAAATACCTGTGTTTACGAGGGGGCATGCAACGGCGGCGAGGATTACTGCGAGAGTACGGTTTTTCTTTTCGAAGACCTTGCAGATGAGTCCTGCCACAAGACCTGCAGCCATACCCTTGAGAAGTACTGTGATAACAGTACCGGGAACGCTGATTGCAAGGAAGGCGGCGGCATCAGTCATAAGTACTGCAACACCGAAGATGAAGCCGAGCCAGGTGCTGATTTTAGGTCCGCACATAGCGGCACCGATTACGATAGGTACAAGAACGAGGGAGATGGAGAAGGGGCCGAAGCGGATGAACTGACCGAGCATCTGAAGGACGATTACCATAGCGGTGAGAATAGCTCCGAGGGTCAGGGTGCGTATCTGATTTGCATTCTGTCTGCTTTTACGCATAAAAAATACCTCCTTAAAAATTTTACGCTGAATTATATCATTGCAAAAGCTTTTTTGCAATAGAATTTAATACACTTTGTAGCAATACACAAAAAGGGGAGAGTAACGCTTTCAAAGTTGTGAAAAGTTAAGCCGTCAGGTACCCGCACGTACCTTTATTTTTCTTACACCAAGAGCTGAAAGCAGAATAGGGAAGCCTAAAAAGAAGGGCGCATAGGGCCAGAGTCCGGGACCCGGCTTTGCATAGCAGGAGCTTGAATGGTTCTCGGGGTTATACCATACAGTAACAGGCTCACCTATATAATGTGAATCGGGTACGTTGCCCGAAAACAGCTCGTTACCCTCATATGTCACGCCGTCAACGGTGTATTGGTAGTAAAGACGGTAGCTTCTGCCACCGCCAACCTTGCTTTTTCTGCCGTAAAACTGCTGAGTGTCAATAAGCACTCCGTCGGTGCTCTGCCAATCCTTATACTGCTCGGTTTTGATGAAATAAAGAGCTACGGAAACAAGACTTGCAACAAGGATAACAATAAAAGCGTTTCTGATTTTTATTTTAGTTTCGGGTTTCATATTATACCTCCGTTTTCATTTCAAGATAAGGGAAAAAGTCAAAGCCCGCCTTTTTATAGGTGTGTACTGCGATTTCGTTTTCCTCCTCAACCTCAAGTCGAAGAAGAGAGTCGAGGTACTTTTCTTTTATGAATTCGATAAAGCGGCTGCCAAGACCCTTGCATCTGTATTCCTCGGTGATGTAGATATCCTCGAGCCATATACATCTTTTGCCGTACTCGGTGGAAAAGCTTTTAGCAAGCATAGCGTACCCGAAAAGTGTACCCTCAAGGTCGAAGACATAGCCTTCGAGGTAAGGAGACTCCTCGAGGCAGGTATCTATATCAGCGTTGAAGATTTCCTCAGAGCCGTTTGTTGACACGGCAGGGGAGGAGTAGAATTCGCGCATCATGGAAAGGACAGCGGTTCTGTCGGTTTCGGTGATTTTTCTTATTGTAGGGGACATAGGGGGGCTCCTTTGGTATTATAACTGTATCCATTGTAATTCTTCTGCGGGGATTGTAATATAATCACCTGCATTTTTTCCAATTCTCAGAATAACGTTTCTGATGCCTGCCTGAATAATCAATCTTGCACAAACGGGGCAAGGCTTAGCTTTGTGGATAGAATTGTCCTTCGGGTTTATACCTGTCAGATAAAGGTCAGCACCAATGGTTTGCTGTCTTGAACAGTTTAAAAGTGCATTTGCTTCTGCGTGAATTGCCCTGCAGATTCCGTAGCCTTCACCCTGATGCATATTTTGTTCCATTCTCGGACAGGTGCCTCTTTCAAGACAATTTTCATATCCTCTGGGGGAGCCGTTATAGCCTGTTGATACTACGGCATCATTCTTGACTATTACTGCTCCGTATTTTCTTTTCAGACAAGTGCTTCTGTAAGCGAATACCTCGGCACAGTTTAAATATGTATCCTCTTTGGATATCCTTGTGCTGTTTGTGGGCAGTACCATAATAACAACCTTTCTTTATTGCATATTATTTTTAATGCATTTATTATAGCATATACTTTTTTTAATAACAAGGCTTTAGTGTAGTATGCTCCTTACGGAGCAAGTGAAGCGGCGTCATCGCCGCCGTGAAGTGTTGTGCTTTGCACAATGTGAAGCGTAGTTTGCCCTCTTTTAAAACACTTGCGAAGCAAACTTCACTACGAAGTAACTTCACTGCGCAGCAACTTCACTTGCCCGTCAGGGCAAACTTCGTTGCTCCAATAAAAAAAGAACTGCCTAAGCAGTTCTTTTTTTATGGAGCGGATGACGAGGCTCGAACTCGCTACCTCCACCTTGGCAAGGTGGCGCTCTACCAGATGAGCTACATCCGCATATTGGTGCCTCCGGCCGGA
>JAFZFT010000032.1 GCA_017555765.1 Clostridia bacterium
CTTTTTCCTGAAGTCGGAAAAGCTTTCCGACACGGTTTTCTGAGATGTGTTATCAAACTTGAATCCGCAGTTTCCTTTTACGAGAATATCTTTTGTGGGTGTTTCAGGCAAAAAAGCCGAATCATAGATGAACACCGTTGTGCTATGAACCGTCTGAAGGCCGCTTTTAAGCGTATTTCCGCCTTTGTTTTCGTGCCAATAAACCGAGGGTATGAAAAAACGGTCATAGCCCTCGGTTTTATCGTTATAACGGTAAAGGGTGCAATCTGCATTTACCATCATAACTTCACCCCACAGTAAAGCAGACCCAAGGGAGAGAGCCATGTTGTTACTGAGCTCCTGATTTTTCTCTGAAGCTGTGCTTCTGCCTGCTCAGAGCTTTCATAGCTTTTTGACCAACCCGTAACACTTTCGGAAGCTACTCCGCCTGATGATGTCGCCCTTTTGTCGTCGCTGTAAAGCAGTTCAGCGATTTCACACTGGCACATTTTCACCTCATAAGGTATGGCGGCGCTTTCATCAATGTTATCGAAGGTATGGTTTTTTATAACCATCTGAGCCTTACGCAGATATGCAGTTATACAGTTAGGATCAATAACGGCGGGTCTGCTTTCGAGGTAATCTTTTGTGTAAAACTCAGTATCTGCATAGAGAATCATCAGCAATCACTCCTTTTATTTTGCTTCAATAAGAGTGATTGCCTTTTCAACTGCAGATGCATTAACTGCGATATTGTCGGTTGATGTCTTGTAGCCCTTCGCCTTGACTGTTACATCGTATTCGCCCTTTCTGAGGTTGAATACAGCTTTACCTTCTTCATTGGTTGTGAGTATTGCGCCGGCTACATTAACCTTCGCACCCTTCACGGCGCCGCTTGCATCAGAAACAGTGTAGGTTACTGTCTGAGTTGTAACAGGTGTACCGGGTTCGATGTATGCAAAGGGACAGCCTGTTCTGCTGCCGTCGAGTCTTGTTGCGGGATTGGGAAGAGCCCAGCCCATACGGAATACAACGCGAAGTGCAATCATATCCTGCTGAGCAAGGTTATAGATGATTTCCTTTGTGGTAGGATCCTGAATGACGCCCTGGTCAAGAATCTTGATTGTAACATCCTGACGGATTGCATATACAGCCTGAGAGAAATCACCCACAACAAGCTGGGCGATTGTTTTGTCAAAAGCACCGTTATCAAGGAAATAAAGAGGATTACCGTCAAGGCCGTAGCTTGTTGCACCCTGCATTGATGCGGTATATATGGGTAAACCGTCCTTGGTTCTGAGGCCTCTGAGCTTTGCCTTCATACCCATTGCACCTATTGCACCGGTCACAGCATAACCGAGCTCTTCAACCTTATCAAAAGCGCCGTTTTCAGACATAATAAGATCATACCAGTCCTTAGCGTCACTTACTGAAACATTGTTTCCTGCCTGTCTTGCTCTTGTGATAATATCTGCGGCCCACTCAGCAGGGCGGTTTACGCCGAAGATAGTAGCACTGTCAACACGCTGTGCAATTGCTTCATTGACTCTGGGTGTAACCTCACCCATAATATCAAACTCTGCATCGTCGAGGACAGCCTCGGGGATGGGTACAATAACAGCAAGCTCAGCTGCTGTAAGCCATACATTGTCCCACGCCTGTTCGCTTGTCTGTTTGAAGCCGGTATCACCGTTTACCCAGTACGCCATAGGAAGCTGGTCAAGAACACGGATTCTTGTCTGCTTGCTTGTCATGTTGGGAAGTTTACGGGCAAGTGCCATAAAGGCGGACTTTTTAGGTACATCCTGAAAAATCTGCGGTACCACCTGCTCACGGATGAGGGCTTCTGCCTGTTCTCTTGAAATAATGTTGTTTGCTCCCATAATTTAATCATTCCTTTCCGAATAATGATCTCAAGGCATCGTTTGCCTTGGTGTTTGCGTTATTTGTGTTCTGATCAGGTCCCGATGTGTAGGATACGAGCTTAGGCGCTTTTTCATCGTCAAAAAGATATGCCTTATCTTTCTTTACCTGTTCAAAGGCAGATTCAATATCTGCAGTCTGATTTTTTGAGCCCTTGAGTTTTTCAACATCAAGGAAGGGAATAACGGCCTTCAGATCCTTTGCCTTGAATTTCTGAGCGGCAGCCGAAACAAGATCGTTGAAATCTCTTTCTGCGAGCTTGCTTTCATAATCGGCTTTGCTGTTTGCGAGATCTGTTGTGAGCGATGCAACTTTTGACTGAAGCTCTTTCACATCAACACCCTCGAAGCTTTTAAGGGTCTCTGTTGCCGTGTCAAGCTGAGACTTGAAATTGTCTCTGGCTGTTTTGACTTTGATATAATCATTCACCGTTTTATAGTTTTCGTTGAATGCCGCTTCAAAGTCTGTTTTTTTGTCCTCAGGAACGGTGAGGCCTACACCGGAGAGGATGTCAAAAATGTTTTTCATGATGTTTCCTTTCTGCATAGCTTATACCCCGCTCTGCCTGCGGCTGAAAGTAAGTCAGATAAACCTCTGACGGGGTAATTTAGGTATAAAAACAGCGCTATGCAGATGCATAACGCTGAGTTTAACTATTTGATTTCGGGCAAAAGAAAAGCACTCTTGAGTTTTAATTCAAAAGTGCTTAAACCACCCATATTCACATAAAAATACCGCCTTGAAACAAGGCGGTACTCGGAATCGGTTGTATGGCAGGCGTAGCACTCTCCTGCATCTCTCGGGATTAACCCTGTCAATACCATCGGCGTGTGGTCGCTACGAAATTTACCACCTCACACAACCTTAACTCTATCCTATACACATTATAATCGATTTATTCTGTTTTGTCAACTTTTTTTATATAAAGGTGTATTATTTCTTAATCTTTGTTCAAATCTTTTGTTGCTTTCTTTAATTGCAGTTATTATAGAATTCTTGTAATTGGGGTTGTCTCCTTCTACAACTAACTTAAGAACTATGTTTACTGTTGTTCCGTTATTAAAGAACCGTTTTGAAACAAGAGCTGTATTTTCTCTTGAATCCTTGAAAATGAAATCAGGGTCAGAAAGAATATCACCAAAAAAGGGTCTGTATTCATCATAGAATTCTTGCCCTCTTCTTTCAATGATGTGCTCAATTCTATTGTCAGTTAAAACAACATCATCTGTAATTATTTTTTTATCTGTTATAATTTGATATTTTTCAATATCAATTTTTCCTATTTCTTGCAATGTTGAAACCTCTGTGTTTGTCTTTTTAGCAATTATATCATTTTTTTGCATCTTGTCAACCTTCCACCTACCCTGACCGATATTTCCCAACCCATCAACAGTAACACGTTCTCTTTGCTGTGGCAAATCCATAGCTTTTGAAAAACGGCTGTATTCCTGACTCGTTACTCTGTATCGTCCTCGGGCGGCAATGATATCATCTTCATCTGCCTTTCCCTGCTCAAGAAGCTTGATTTTCTGTCTTTGAGCACGCATAGCGGTTTCAAGCTTTCGCTGCCTTTGCAGAGCTTCATACTTGGTATATTCCTTGTCACCGTATCTTACGGGAGTATTCTCCCTGCGGTTCATTTCTTCAAGCTCTTCTTCGGTATATGTGGGCTCTGATATGCCCGGTATAACAGGATAATAGTCGTGATAGCAATCGGCGCCGTTAAGCCCCGTTACAGTACCAAGACCACAGACGGACTTGAGCTGCTCCATGGTGTACCATCTGCCCTGCCACACCTGATGTGAAGGACGGGCTCCACCGTGCCAGCTTACCTCATACATATCTGTCCCAAGCTCTTCGGCGTTCATTTCGTTGACCTTGCCGGTGAGCTGACCCATACCTGTCATAACAGCGCGCCTTGCAGCAACATCAACACGGTTGCTCCACCCGGAAGCATAGTCAACACTCCTCAGGCCGCTTTTCGTCAACTCATTTACGGCTCTTTTTATTGCTGTATTATAATCAAACACTCCGTTTGCTATGCCATTGATTGCATTGTCGAGAGTCTTCTGATAATATTCGGCAATCGGTGTGAAAGAAATTGTACCGTCGGGATTTTTTACTGCAAAGCCGAGGGATTGAGAAAGATTTCTCATTTCTTCGGCTGTTTGCTTTGCCACAGACGAAATATACTGCTGAAGAACTTTATTTTCAGAAAATGGTACTATATCTTTGCCGAGCTTTTTATATATATCCTCGTTTCGGGCATAGCCGCTTTCTATTGCCTTTCTGAACATCTCTTCGACTTCTTCATCCTTGAGATTCAACGCTTTTTGTATGGTCTTTTTTATATCATCTTTTGCTACACCCAGCTCATAAAGACGGTTTATCTGCCAATCAGCAGAACGGGTAATCTCACCGTTTATACTTATGCGACGGATGATGTCAGACATCACATCCTGCTCGAGCTGCCTCATCCTGCTGTCAAAAGACATCGAAAGGGCTTCTATTTCGTTTGAAGTAAACATCACTCAATCACACTTGCCGCTTCAGGAAGATTCTTAAGAGCATCCTCGAGAGACTCATCTCTGTACTTCGCTCTGTATTCTTCGGGTCTTAGTGTACCGTTGGCAAGGTCCTTACGGTCATTTTCTCTTTCCGCATCAGGATCTGAAAGGATGCTGTCTCCCCACTCAAAGCTCATCTCATATTTTCCGTCAGGTGCAAGGTTATAAATGCGACTCCAAAAGTACGCCGCTTCGCACCAATCCTCAAGAGCTTTCTGTAAGGCCGCTTGTGTTTCCGAAACGAAGGTATATGAGCGCTGCTTACTCGACTTAACCTCTTCGGCGGTCTTATCGACATTCTGCGGATTTGACAAGGTACCGTAAGCAAGTGAACAGCTGAACTCGATGAGTCTGAGCTGATTGTTCCATCC
>JAFZFT010000033.1 GCA_017555765.1 Clostridia bacterium
ACAGCCGAGAGCGTTGAAGTTGTAGTCTGAAAGCATGATACCCTTGGGAGTACCGCTTGTACCGCCGCTGTAAAGGATAACAGCAGTCTTATTCTTGTCAAACTCGATTGCGGGAAGAGCTACACCTGCACCTGTCTTTTCGAAGTCTGCCCATACAAGGTCAGTTTCCTTTGTGGGGAACTTGAGGTTTGCCTTGTTCTTAGCGTATTTGTAAAGAACTGACTTGGGGAAGGGAAGCTCGTTCTGGATACGTGCTGTAAGGATTGTAGCGTCTGTTGTTGACTCGTCAACTGCCTTACGTACCTTCTCGTAGAACTGGTCGAGAGTAAGAATCATCTTGCTTTCGGAGTAGTCGAGATAGAAGGTTATATTCTTCTGTGAAGAAAGGGGGTGCACCATGTTTGCAACTGCACCGATACGGTTAAGAGCGTAAAGGCAGATAAGACCCTGAGGTGTGTTGGGCATACAGATTGTAACTCTGTCATCCTTCTTGATTCCGTACTTGAGGAATGCACCTGCTGCCATTTCTATTCTTTCTACAAAGGTCTTGTAGGTAATAATCTTTCCCATGAAGTCAATAGCGGGAGCGTCGGGGAGTCTTTTTGCGGCGGCTTCAATAGCGCCAAACATAGTAGTTTCGGGGTACTGTTCAATTCTTGCACCCGGCTTGATAGGGGGTAATTTCATTTTTATATCCTCCTGAAATATTACAAAAATATGTCATCGGACACAGACTTTTGTGCCGATTATCTAACAGCGGATTATATCATAATACGGCCATAAAATGAAGCAAAATGGCGGATTGTTATTTTTTTGTTCATATTTATGTACCAAAAATATTACCGAATCAGCAGAATATTAAAAAAATGAAAACGCAGATAAATATTGAAGGCAATTTTAAAAGGCAGTTGACATATAAAAGAAACAATGGTAAAATCAAAAGGTACTGAAAATATGCCCCCTTAGTTCAATGGATAGAATAAATCCCTCCTAAGGATTAGATGTGAGTTCGATTCTCGCAGGGGGTGCCAGAAAAGAAACCACATTTGTCTACGACAAGTGTGGTTTCTTTTCAACTAAATCCACCCTTTCGGGTGGGTGAAATCATCTTCGATGGTGAAATCCCCTGCGGGGATGAAATCCGCCTCGCCGGCGGATGGGTGGATTTAATTTCATCTGCGTTAGCAGATTTCATCCGAACAGAGTGAGGATTTCATCGCGCTTTGCGCGATTTCATTGAAAAACGAACAAAGTTGTAGTATAATACAGTTAGACAAACTTGAATTTGTCTAATAGATTAAAACTTGGAGGTACAGTATGGAAAGAAAATATCCTGCAAAAATGTTTTGGATCTTTGTTCTAACGAATTTCTTGTTCCGCTTTTTCTATCTGTCTATTCCTGGAATTATTCTGTGCATTGTCGGAATTTGGGTAAATTCTTGCCTATGGATTGGACTTTCTGTTTTGGGTTTTGATGTAATTCTTTCTGTCATTGAGCAGTTGCGCATTCGAAAAGCTGCTGTGACACCCAGCGATAACCCCGAGTTCAATGAACTGATGGATGCATTTTGTGGCCCTGATGGCCTTGACGCTGTTAGAAAAATTGTGGATGCAAAAATCGCTTCTGCGCCGCCTGTCGAAACTGACGAAGGTGAAAACTGATACATTCAAATTCCAATTTGTTGAACTGATCGCACACTACTTTTGCTTACTTTTACCTCAATTCTGCTACGTTTGGTTACTCTTAGGCAGAAAAGATGTCTGTAGTTTACTGCAGATGTCTTTTTTTTATTGCCTGCGGTCGGATGGGAATCGTAGTAGGAGCGGTAGTGAATGAAGTTCCGGGGGAGTTTCAGAGCCGCGAATGACCGAAGCCGCGCAGTTCGCGGTAAGAGTCGATTCTTGCAAGCGGTGCCAGAAAAACAAGAAAAAGACCGTTTTGTCGCTTAGGCAAAACGGTCTTTTGAATTATTTTATAACATCTGAAGCGACTGTCTTTATGCAAAGCTATCTGTTGATTTCGGGGTTGTCCGTGCGGCAAAGAATATAATCTATGCTTACGCTGTAAAATTCTGCGAGCATAAACAATGTTTCTGTTGGCGGAGTTCTTTCGCCGTTTTCAAATTTTGAAAGAAGAGCCTGTTCGATTCCTGTCTGCATCTGTAAAGCTACCTGTGTGAGCTTCTTTTTCTTTCGGAGCTCCTTCAGTCTGTTTTTTATATTATTGCCTAATGACGTTATGTCGTAATTGTTGTTGACAATTATAATGAGCGGTTGTATAATAATTTTGTGTATAAATGACATAAAAATGAAAGAAGAATAAAATCATGGGAATCGAATTGAAAAGAGATGTGTGTCCTCAGAAGTACTACGAAAAGGGTAGTATTATGAAGGATACATTATCAACAGCAGAATGTATGCTTGCCGTTAAGCGGTTGTAGAAAAAAATCAACGGAGTAATCATAGAGGTTGAAAAACCTTTAGGATAATAAAATTAAAAAGGAGAAAGCAAAATGAAAAAAATTAAATTAGTGTCAATGATACTTGCTCTTGTTATGATTCTTACAATGTTTGCAGGATGCGGAAGTAATAAGAGTGCTGACAATGGTAACGGTACAGATTCAGGTGTAAATGGTGGAACTGCATCTGATAACGGAAATACCCAACAGAACGCAAAGAAAATAGATGCAGGTGCTATGGTTCTGACTGAAAACGGAACTGTACCTGATGGCGTTTCCTTTGCTATCAGGGATATTATAACTGTATTTGAAGGTAGCGGTGATGAGAGAAAGGTTCAGATTCTCAATCAGAGTGGTGTAGCTTTTAATGACAAATGGTATAGTGAAGTAGTCTCTGTTATAACCAACGGAGTTTGTGTTGTAAGCAACAAAGATGAAAACGGTAAAGAGTTTCTCGGTATAGTAGACAGCATCAGAGAAAAAGAACTGGTTCCCTGCGAAGCTGTTGAGGTAAGAAAGCTGTCTGACAGATTTTATCTTTTAGGCTATGAGACCGCTGCGGGAACAAAGGATGATTGTTTCGGCTTTTATTATGATGATGGTAGCGTTTACTACAAAGGCTACGGAAAAATTTTTGATTTAGAAAATGGTCAGTTTGTACCGGGCGTAGAAGTTACTACCTCGTACCTTGATATTAGTGCAGTCGGTAATGTTGTTGTTATTGATAAAGATTTTAGCACCAGCGAAGCGTACACTGCTGAAGGTGAGCTTATAGGAACTTATGATTACCTTGTTGTATATCCCGAAAACGGAATAGCTCTTCAGGAGTCTGAGGAGGGCATTCGTGTTTACGATAAGGATATGAAGCTCGTAAATACTCTTGTGTTAGCTGATGGAGATGATACATACAGCGCACTTGACGAAGCGGAAGAAAAGCTCGTTTATAGTTATCTCAAAGACAATAAGAGATATTATTGCGTTACCGATTTATACGGTAAAGCTTTATCAGCAGAGTTTGATACAAGAATTAATAAGATGATTTCTTCAGACTGGTTATCCGTTGGCGTAGAAGTTCAGATTGTAGATTTTGAGGGTAATGTTGTTGTTCCTAAGGACGGTTACTATATAGATGGCGGATATTTCAGAGTTAATGCTGAACCCAAGGGTTATTATCTTTATGACCTGAGTACCGGCGAAAAGGTTTATGAGGGCACTTTGGATTTTTGCGGAGACCTTGTTTTCAGCGACGGTGAAGGCGGTGTGCTGATTTATGCAACCGGCGAAATGATGAATACCGGTGAAACTATCAGGCCGCAGACCGGTAGCCTTGTTCTGATAGGTACTACAATATACGATGTAGTTACAGGCAAAGCTGTTCTTACAGATGTTGATGCTTGTGTGAGCACGGGCGACAATATCTATACCTGGAACAACGAAGCTGGGGTTTATACACGCTATACTGTAGAGTTCAAAGAATAAGATTTTAAGTTTCCCTATAAACAACAAGAGGTAATGCAATCGCATTACCTCTTAATTTTATCTTGTCATATAATTAATCCGAGCTGAATATACCTTAATGTCCCACGTGGAAAAGGTTGTCGTTTTCGTACTCGGGCTCGTAGGTCAGGTGCATGCCGAGCTTTCTGAAGTAAGCGGCATCGACGCCTGAGGGAATAACCGAAATGTGAGCCTCGCAATTCTTGAGAAGGGGCAGACAGGAAAGTACCTTTGCGGCATTTTCGTCTGTTGCGGCACTTACTGAAAGTGCAACAAGCACTTCGTCAACGTGAAGGCGGGGATTCTTACTGCCGAGGTAGCTGACCTTGAGGTTCTGTACCGGCTCAATGATTGAAGCGGGGAGAAGCAGAAGCTCGTCGTCGAGACCTGCAAGTGCCTTGAGAGCGTTGAGAATTGCGGCTGAAGCGGCACCTAAAAGCTCCTTTGTTTTGCCTGTTACAAGAGTACCGTCGGGAAGCTCGATTGTTGCGGCGGGAGCGTCGGTCTCCTTTGCGACTCTGTTTGCTTCGGTGGCAACTGTTCTGTCACTGAGGCTGATACCGTACTTATTCATAAGAAGGTAAAGCTTCTCGGTTTCCTTGGAGGTGTTGCTTCCGTTTCTGCTGTCGCAGAGGCAGCCGTAATATCTGCGGATAATCTCCTGGAAGGAGGCATCGCGTACTGCATCATCGTCTACTATGCAGTTGCCGACCATGTTTACACCCATATCCGTCGGTGACTTGTATGGAGATTCGCCGTAAATCTTGTTGAATATCGCCTGAAGTACGGGGAAAATCTCAACGTCACGGTTGTAGTTGACGGTTACTGTGTTATAAGCCTCAAGATGGAAGGGGTCAATCATATTCATATCGTCAAGGTCGGCAGTAGCCGCCTCATAAGCGAGGTTGACGGGATGACTCAGGGGAAGATTCCATACGGGGAAGGTTTCGAATTTAGCATAGCCTGCCTTGATGCCACGGAGGTTTTCGTGATAAAGCTGTGAAAGACAAGCCGCCATTTTTCCGCTTCCCGGGCCGGGAGCAGTAACAACAACGATGTTTCTTTCGGTTTCGATGTACTCGTTTCTGCCGTAACCCTCTTCAGATACGATGAGAGGTACGTTAGCGGGGTAGCCGGGGATTTTATGATGGGTGAAAACCTTGATGCCGAGCTCCTTGAGACTCTTTGTGAAGCTGTCTGCGGTTGCCTGACCGTCGTACTGTGTGACAACAACGGAGCCCACGAAAAGACCTACGCTTCTGAAAAGGTCAATAAGGCGGAGAACCTCTTTATCGTAGGAAATGTTAAGGTCACGGCGAAGCTTCTTTTCTTCAATTGCCTTTGCACTTACTGCGATGACGATTTCAGCCTCGTCCTTAAGCTCGAGAAGCATTTTAAGCTTACTGTCGGGCTCAAAGCCGGGGAGTACTCTTGCGGCGTGGTGGTCGTCGAAAAGCTTACCTCCGAATTCAAGGTAGAGCTTGCCGCCGAACTTAGAAACTCTTTCCCTTATCTTCTGGGACTGAGTTCTTATATATTTTTCATTATCAAAGCCTATTCTCATAATCTGTGAAACCTCCGGATGAAATACCAAAGATAAATATAACACACAAAAGAATTTTTTTCAATAAGAAACTGTTATTAAGGAATAATTTGTTGTATAATGGTGCAGGGTGAACAAAAATGAACTATAACAGATTGTATAAAAAAGCAAAAAATATTATTGGCGATAAAACTCCTCTTTATAAGGATTGCGGTAAGCTGTGCGACGGCGCTTGCTGTAAGGGTGATGAGGGGACAGGTATGCTTCTTTTTCCTTTTGAGGAAACTACCCTTAAGGTGACGGAAAAGGACGGAGTACGTCTTGCGGTGTGCGACGGAAGCTGCAACAGAAATGAAAGACCTCTTTCCTGTATGATTTTTCCCTTCTTTCCTTATCTCACCGAGAAAGGGAGAGTCAGAGTCATTCCCGATATAAGAGGCTACAATGTGTGTCCTCTTGTGGGAAATACGGATAAGGTGCGACTTGACCGAGGCTTTCTTATGAGGGTGAAAAAGGTGGGAAGACTCCTCGCCGAGGATGAGGAATGCTACCGCTTTCTTTATGAAACAAGCAGGGAAATTGATATGCTTCTTGATATTCTGGAAAAATAATGTGCCTTGCAACATATTGTAGCGTGACTTTTTATTGATAAGGATATAAAATTAAGTCACAAGGATTGAAAATCTTCCTTGTAAAAGGAGGTAAAAGAAATGACGAAAATTTCAAAAAACATCAAGCAGCTCCGAATGGAGAAAGGAATGACTCAGGAGGAGCTTGCAGAAAAGCTCTTCGTGACAAGGCAGGCGGTTTCAAGCTGGGAAAACGGAAGAACTCAGCCGGATATTTATATGCTCGGAAAGCTCAGGGTGATTTTTGATGTGTCCATTGAGGAGCTTCTTTACGGCAAAAAGAGAAATACGGAGCTTGAGCTGAAAAAGCCGGATTACAAAAAAACGCTGATGCTGGTCTTTTCTGTTCTCGGCGGCTTTCTGTGTGCATTGGGTATTGTTCTGCTGATTGCATTCGTCTGGGATATCGTACCTGAGTTTCTTCGCAAGTCGATATCTGTAGTTCCTTTTGTGCTCGGTGTAGGTGTAGCGGTTTATGTTTATAAAAACAAGAGAAGCAGTGTCGTATGGTGCGAGGGCGGAGCGATAGCCGCTGTTATCGGAATGTTATCGGGCTTTTATATGGTGGTAGACATTTTCAATATTAAGTTCCTTGCTGAAAGCCCGATTTCTTATCTTCTTTGCAGTGTATGTGTGGCAATGGTTATGTTTTTGCTAAAAGCGGTATCGTGTATGCCTGCCTTTTATGTGATGAGTGTATTGTGGGTGATTTCCTTGGCTGAAGGAGTTTTCTTCACAAAATACGGCTCAATTAAGATGGTTGGCTATAACTTGGCGGTGCTTGCTGTTTTCAGTGTGGGCGTATACTTTTCAAGGCTTATAAAAAAAGATGAAAGTACAAAGTCGAAACATACTGCATCTGAATGGATAACTGCTATTATGATGCCTGTTGTGATGTCTTTTGTACTTGTTACAGAGGGCTATGACTTCGGCGGTATGTGTGTGTTTATCTTTACCGTCGGATTAGCCTATTACATAGCCTTCTGCAGAGATGATTCGCCTTATAAAACCGTCGGATTTATTGTGATGGCTGTTTCTGCCGCTCTCGGAGCCTTGCCGCAGCTTCTGACGAATCTTGATTTAGGTTTAGCCTCTGAGACTATGCTTCTCGAGGTTATGCAGTTTTTGATGTTTGCGGCAGCTCTTGTGAAAATCAGATTCAAGTTTAAATCAGTGCTTCAGTTTATTATGACTGCATATTATTTCGTTTATGTTGTTTCTCTTCAGGTGGCGATGAATTTTTACGATGCACTGCACAGTATTGACATGGGACCGCTTGAGAGAGATGAAATGTGGCACAGTGTTATGAGGAAAACAAGCATTGCCGAGGCGGTCGCGACCGTTGTGAGTGTTATATTCTTTGCACTGATGATAGCTTACGGGGCCTCGGAAAAGAAGCTTTCTATAATGAATGTAGGCTTTATAGGCTTTTCTGTAGTGGTA
>JAFZFT010000002.1 GCA_017555765.1 Clostridia bacterium
AGTATTTTTTTTATCTCTCTTGTGTCCAGAGTAAATATCGCCGTTCCGAGGCTTCGTCTGTAAATAAAGTCAACAGCGCTGTTCATTGTTATAAGCGTGACCATTGTAGAGGTCATATCACCTATAGGAATAAAATCGAGATGGTCAGTTCTGAAAAAGGCTTTTACACAAGTGCCTTTATTAACCTCGCTTTCAATTTCAAGGTAGCCGCCGGTCATTTCCGCTGCCATCTTGAAAAGTGGAATACCCATTCCGACCTTCCGGGTTGTACGGGTTGTGAAAAACGGGTCTCTGACAGCCTCAAGCTGCTGCTTTGTCATTCCCTTGCCGTTATCGTAAATACCGATAAGCAGGGTGTTTTCTTCATTGTTTTCCACAAGCTCAATTTCAATAAGAGCAGCCTTTGCTGAAATTGAATTCTGAGCTATATCAAGTACGTTGAGTGAAAGCTCTCTCATTATTCGTACTTTGAAAGAATTCCCTTGACATCTGCTGCTGTGATTTTACCGTAAACGTCTTCGTTAACAGTAAGCACGGGGGCAAGACCGCAGGCGCCGATACAACGGCAGGCGGTAAGTGAGTATTTACCGTCTTCGGTGCATTCCTCGGGGTCAATACCAAGCTGTGCTGAAAGCTCGTCGAGGATTTCCTGTGCGCCCTTAACGTAGCATGCAGTACCGAGGCATACAGAAATTGCATATTTGCCCTTGGGGGAAAGTGCAAACTGAGCATAGAATGTTGCTACACCGTAAACCTTTTCAAGAGGCACATTCATTCCGTCGGCAATCTTTCTCTGAATTTCAAAGGGAAGGTAGCCGTAAATTTCCTGAGCTTCCTGCATTACATGCATGAGCATGCTTACATCACCGGTGCATTCAGCAATTATTGAATCAAGCCTTGCTGCCTGCTCGGGTGTGTCCTTGAACGGGATGTTGCTGATTTTTTTAAGCATTAACTTTATCCTCCTTTATCGGATTTTCCGTTAAATTTCAGGGATATGCGCAATCGGTTATAAAACAAAAGCGCAAGCTTATCCATACTATAATATGATAGCATAACGGAATATTCTTTTCAATGATTTACAACGAAAAAGCGCCTACCACTATGCACGAAAAACAGAGAAAATTTTCGTCAAAATTACTATAAGCTTTAAACAATGCAAAGTTATGATATTGCAGTTTGTGATAAAAAAAGACACCCTGCAAATTCACAAGGTGTCGCCGCCACATATAACATTGACACCGAAAGCCTTGTCCCTTTGGCGATTAGCCTTCTGGACTATTGTGGCTTTTAAGTTACTTCCGATGTCCCAATCAAAATTTACAACTGTACCTCGGTATCCAGCTTCCTTTAACTGCTCATCGGTAAGAGTACCTACCTCAAGAAGCATTTTGATATCTGCCTTAAGCTCAATATCGATTGACGGATTTTCACTGCCGTGAACAATGATTTTGTCGAGAATTAACCCCAAATCACCTTTATCAAGGTTTGGCTTTTCAAGAATATCACGGAAAATATCAAGAGCTGTCTTTGCAATACGGTTAACCTCAATGACGGTGTTGCGTTTTTCAACTATCATTTCAATCTGCTTTTCAAGACCTTCAATTTTCTGAAGAAGCTCATCTTCTATTTCCTCATAGGTTTCTTCTATAATATCACGGTTTGAGCCTTGATTTTTCATAAGCTCTCTGATTTTCTGCTTCTGAGTTGCCTTAAGCTCTTCTCTTGTTTTTGCTAACTCCACTTCGAGATTAGCAACTGTATCAGCAGATTTTTCCATCATCTCAGGCTCATCCTTAATTGCTTTTTCAAGCTCGGCAATCATTGCATCGGCGTTCATCATAACACGCTCGATGTATTTTTTTATAAGTGTATCAAGCAAATCAATGCGTGTATGATGAGAAGTACAGCCTTTCAGACCTCGCTTATGATACGAGCCGCAAACATAAGCAGGAGCTAAATCAGGTCTGCTCATAGAAAACATGGGACTGTTACAATCACCGCAGAAAAGAAAACCTGAATAAGTAGTATCGTATTTTTTTACACCACGGTAATTTGACCTTGTTCTTGCCTTCAGATTCTGCTGTGCCTTCATAAACTCTTTTACGTCAACAATAGGTGTATGATGATTTTCAAAAACTATATTTTCCTCTTCATCAAGTTTTTTGTCGGGTCCGTTGATTTTTGTTCGTGTATATTTCCTCTGTCGGAGAGTGCCGATATAAAAATCATTTCGCAAAATACCGTTAATAGACGGTACAGCCCATACATTGCTTGCTTTAATCTTGATCTCCTTTTCTATTTTACGAAGCTGAGCATCCTTTTCTTTTCGCTCCTTTTCAATCATACGAGGAGTAGGAATGTTTTGTTCAGTAAGATAGTTTGCAATCTTCTTATAACCCCAACCGTCATTATAAAGCTCAAAGATTTTTCTGACTACTGCAGCAGCACTTTCATCTACTTCAAAAACCATATTTTTTGTATCAACAATATAGTAACCGTAGGGTACTGCACAAATCCAATTGCCACTATTCTGACGGATTTCAACAACCCTCTTAACCTTTTTAGAAGCATCAGTAACAGGCATTTCATTAAGAAGGAATCGCACCTGAATATTATTCCAATCGTCATAGGTCGGATAATCAATACCGTCACTTACTGAAATAATACGAACGCCTGCGTCACGCAAATCCTCAAGCTCAACAAGGCCTCTGCTGTTGCGACGGGAAAAACGAGAAAAATCCTTAATCATAAGAATATCATAATAACCATCCATCAAACGAGGACGCATTAACTGATAGTTTTCTCTCTGCTCAAAGGTATATCCGCTTCGGTCACGGTCTTCATAATAATCAACCTCTGCATCAGGAAATGTCTGCTTGATATATGCTTTAATAATTCTTCGCTGATTTTCGATAGAGGTATTATCTCTGTCTTTTTCTGTATCAACAGAGATTCGCAAATAAGCTGCTATTCTTTTTACGCTCAATTTTTCACCACCAATGTTATATTTTTGTATTCACGATTTTACGAACAACATTGTAACACACAATGCTGTTCGTTTCAACCGTTAAAAGGAAATAATTTTTAAATAACTGCTGGAAGTTATTACATA
The DNA here is from genome assembly GCA_017555765.1 of Clostridia bacterium. Lineage (GTDB taxonomy): Bacteria > Bacillota > Clostridia > Oscillospirales > Acutalibacteraceae > UBA6857. The sequence goes on from JAFZFT010000002.1 coordinate 3,116, forward strand.
AGTTCGGAAGTCTTATGTATCCGGCAGAAATAAATTCTGCCTTCGGATTGAGAATTATCTGTCTCTTTCCATCGCACGTCTGACATTTCTCTTGGCTATAACCTGCTTGTTGTGAATCAACAGCTCTTTTGTTAAATCCACGAGATTACCTCTGCCGGAAAGAAATACACAGACCTTATAACCTTTTCTGCTCCATTCGCCATACTGAGGCTTAAGAGCCTGTCGGAATTCTGTATTTTCTTTCTCTTCGTTAGTTAACCAATAGTAGACAATGCGGTCTTTTTCGGAGACTTCCATTTCCATTAAAACAATATACCTACCTTTCCTTACGTTATTTTTATTATTTCCAAATTATTACATCTTAAACCGTTAGGCTCATCTGTCCGTTTTGCGAATAGGAGTGTTTGGTTTTCTATAACGAGCCTGACGGTTTACTCTTTCGGTTTCTTTTGCTTTGACTACAAGTGCATCAATCTGTTCATCACCGAAGATTTTACGGAGCAATTTATAGTTCTGAACATCTCTGTTAAGCCTTTCATTCTGTTCAGTTAAGGTGCGATTTTCAGCCAATATTTGCCCTGCATTGACCTTATCAGCCTTACCCCATAGTTTTATACTGTTGAGCTGATTCTGCAGCTCAAAACACTTTCTTACTGCTATCTTTGCAAGATCAAGAAGCTTTCTGAAAAGAGGCTCAACCACTTTTG
>JAFZFT010000034.1 GCA_017555765.1 Clostridia bacterium
AGAAAGAAGCTTCCAGTTTTTAAGAGCACCGAGGTAGTTTCCGAGTGTGGGAATACCTGAGGGCTGAATGCAGGAGAGTATTTTCTTTTTCTTTTCAGGTGCCGCATTTTCTGCACCGGGGATAATGATTTTTTCGTCCATGGTATGTATATCCTTTCGGGTTCATCTGTTGATTTATATCGAAGTTTATTATAAAACTGTAAGGTAGTTTTGTCAAGAGGCAGTCTTAGGTGTCAGTAGTCAGTAGCAACACGATGAAGTGGTTTTAAAAAGAAAAACGCTACCCGCGTAAAAAAAGATTGGTTCTTATGTAATATAATTTAAAATAATTTTGTGGGCAATATTTTTCATTTTTAACTTATGTTGGCGTGTGGCTACAAGCTACTGACCCCTGACTACTAAAAAAGCTCCCCGCCATAGCGGAGAGCTTTTATTATCAGTTATTACCCATTGAATAGTTGGGAGCTTCCTTTGTGATTGAAATATCGTGAGGATGGCTTTCGATAAGACCTGCAGATGTGATTCTGATGAACTGAGTCTTTGTCTTAAGCTCATCAATTGTAGCACAACCGCAGTAGCCCATACCTGCACGGAGACCGCCCATCATCTGATATACTGTTTCGCTGAGAGTTCCCTTGTAGGGTACACGTCCTTCAACGCCTTCGGGAACGAGCTTCTTGTTGTTTGCCTGGAAGTATCTGTCCTTACTGCCCTTATTCATAGCAGCGATGGAGCCCATACCACGGTAAACCTTATACTTTCTGCCCTGATAGATTTCTGTTTCGCTGGGTGATTCCTCACAGCCTGCAACGAGTGAACCGACCATAATAGCTGATGCACCTGCGGCAATAGCCTTAACGATTTCACCTGAATACTTGATACCGCCGTCACCGATAACGTTCTTACCGTACTTTGCAGCCATTTCAGCACAGTCATAGATAGCAGTAATCTGAGGTACACCGATACCTGCAACAACACGGGTTGTACAGATTGAGCCGGGGCCGATACCAACCTTTACGCAGTCTGCACCTGCTTCGATAAGAGCCTGAGTAGCGGCAGCAGTTGCAACGTTACCTGCGATAAGTGAAATGTTGGGGAATGCAGCCTTAACCTTCTCAACAGCCTTGAGAATGTTTTTGCTGTGACCGTGAGCTGAGTCGAGCACAAAAGCGTCAACGCCTGCAGCTGCAAGGGGAGTAGCTCTGTCAAGTACGTCAGCAGTAGCACCGAGAGCGGCTGCACAGAGAAGTCTGCCCTGAGCGTCTCTTGCTGAGTTGGGATACTGAACTGACTTTTCGATATCCTTGATGGTGATAAGGCCCTTAAGAAGACCGTTATCGTCAATGAGGGGAAGCTTTTCAATCTTATGCTTCATAAGAATAATCTTAGCTTCTTCGAGTGTTGTACCCACACCGCCTGTAACAAGGTTGTCCTTTGTCATAACCTCGCTGATTTTTATATTGTAATCTGAAAGGAAACGAAGGTCACGGTTTGTGAGGATACCAACAAGCTTGCCGTTTTCGTCGCAGATGGGAACACCTGAGATACGGTAGTTGTGCATAAGGTTTTCGGCCTCATAAACGAAGTTGTCGGGAGCGAGGAACATGGGATTTGTGATGATTCCGTTTTCGCTTCTCTTAACCTTGTCAACTTCCTGTACCTGAGCTTCGATTGACATATTCTTATGAATAACACCGAGACCGCCTTCACGAGCAATTGCGATTGCCATTCTTGACTCTGTAACAGTATCCATAGCGGCAGTCATAACGGGAATGTTGAGTCTGATGCCCTTTGTGAGCTGTGTCTCAAGGCTTACATCAGCAGGAAGTACGTCGCTTTCTGCGGGAATAAGAAGTACATCGTCGAAGGTAAGGCCTTCTTTTACAAACTTAGAATTGAAATCCATAATTCTGTTTCCTTTCTTGTGAAATATTTGGCTTTTCTGACGGACTTTTTGGCTGTAAAAATAAGTCTGTCAAATAAATTAAGTCATTATAACATATGCAGAAAAAACTATCAAGACATTAAGGAAAAAAATTTTTATAATTTATGACAGACCCATAAAAAAATAGACAAAAAAGTGCAAAAAACTTTTATCTCTAAAATTACAAATCAGAAATATAAATACTTTTCAACACACTGTTGAAAAGGTTAAAGTGGATTATAAGTGTTAAAAACCCCAGGTTTTTAGTGAGTTTTTAACTTTTTCCACACACTTTTCCACACAAAACGGTTGAAAACCATGTGGAAAATGTTAAAAAGATGATATTGTTCAGATGATACAAAATTTCAGATTTTTATTCTACAAATTTCGTTAGTGACTCTTCTGAGTGTGGAAAAAACTGTTGGTAAAATATGTATAAAAAGATGAAAATGATGCGGAATTTTTATACAAAATATCCTTGGTATAAAGGGCCTTAAGAGGTACAAAAATAAAACGGAAGAACATTTTGTCAACGGAGGTACAATAAATGATAAAAGGGATAAACCGACAGGTGGTTGAGGTAAGAGAAACAGACAGCGAATACTTTGAAAGAATACTCTTTTTTATAAAGCCCGAGTATGCGGCAGTAAGTGAGGAGAAGATAAGAGAGAGGGCTTCTCTTGTGGCTAATAAGGGACAGAAGCCGCCTTCGTCAAAGATAACCCGTGAAAACCGTACTGAAAAAATAAAGCCTTTTATCTTTCTTTTAGCGGGGGTAATTATAGGTGCTCTTGCGGTGTGGGTTATAAAGTAAGGGACTAGGGACTAGGGATTAGGAAATAGAAAAAAACATTGTAGGCGGGTAGCCTACAATGTTTTGAGCTTTACATAATCTTATTTAATAAGGTAGAAGTAGCTGAGAATGTCATCAAGCTGGTTTGTACCAAAGCATGTAATACCGATGTTTGCAATATAACCGTTACATTTTGTGGAAATAAGGTACTGATACATTGCAATGCCGTTAATTTCAGCTGTAGTTTTCATACAGTTAAAGGTTTCATCCTCAATCATAACAGAGCTGTGCTCAAGGGTGATGTTTGTATAGCCCATATTTTCAAAGGTCTGCTTAAATAAAGACTCGTTCTGCTTATTGATATCAGCAAGATCAACCATAGCAAGAGTCACGGGATCAATCTTTTCGAGATTGATATTTACATTCTTGAGCTGGTCGTTTGAATGAGCATACATATCGTACACGATCGTAGCATTTGCAATTGCTTCCTTGAAGTCCTCACCGATGTAATCAGTAGCAATGTTATTGAGCTCTCTGATCTGCTCGTCAGTGTAGAAAGTCCAGTCAGCGGGAAGATTGCAACCGATACCGATGAACTTGTTTTCGTAGTTGAGACCCTCAACAGCGCCTAATGAGAATTCAGCTTCTGTTGTTTCCTCTGTGGGTGTATCAATTACGTCACCTGCGGGAGTGTCCATTGTGTCACCTGAGATAGCGTTTGTTGCATCCTCAGCGGGTTCATTTGCCTGTGTGGTGTTTACATTCTGCTCGCCGCGCACGTCCTCCTCACTGGGAGTGCTGCCGCATGCCGCAAAAGCAAAAATCATGGTAAGTGCTAAGAGAATTGCTAAAAGTTTTTTCATAAAATATTCCTCCTTTTATTTTATAACCTAAATATATCACAAAGAGAAATAAAATCAATTAGCAAAATGTACAATATCTATATCGTATTTTTCGTCAATGAGTATATAGTCTATGCCGTATTTTTCCGCCTGACGGAGCATATATTCGTTATCCTTCAGTACCTTTTCAAGGGTACAGTCGGAGTCGTCGAGGCGGCTTTCAATTATGTTAGCGTACTTTTTTATATCATCAAAGTGGCTTCTTATATAATTTTCGCTCATAATAAGGCAGATGTACCTTATTTCAGCGAGGTACTCAGGGGAAAAGTCCTTCTTCCGGTCAAAGGGTACATAACAGCCCTCAACGGTGAGATTCTGCTTGTTTTCAATGGCGGTTTTACTCATTTCCCGTACTGTCGGCCAGAGATATGCAGTGAGGTCTTCATCGTTACTCATAGGTGTGAGGTCGGTCTGACCGCTTCGGATAAGACCCATCTTAAGGTGGTCGATTGAGAGATAAGGGTATTTGTATTTTTCGAGAATTCTTTGTGCAAGAGCCGTTTTGCCCGTATGTGATGCACCTGTGATTATGTATATCATAGCTTTTGTCCTTTTTTTCTGCGTAAGAACAGCATAACGGTGCGTAAATATAGTTAAGAAAAGCGAAAAGGTGCACAAATTATGCCGTACTGCTTTTGAT
>JAFZFT010000035.1 GCA_017555765.1 Clostridia bacterium
CAGAGTGCACCGAATACGAGGCAGGTAACGGCATTGTTGTTGAGGTTTACGACGGTGAATTCGTTGTAAGAGCAAGAGATTTCATCAAGGGCGAGTGGATTGAAGGACTCGAATACACATACACTATCGACTAAAAAATACAGCAGACCTGTTTTATATGGGTCTGCATTTTTATATTCAATGTAATTCTCTAAAGTACTTTATTTTACTGTCAATATGTGCTATAATCATTTCATTACTTATTCAGGAGATGAAAATATGAGCGAAAACCGTTCAATGCAGTACGCAGAAATACTTTCAAAGCTTATCAAGGTTGAAACTATTTCATCAAGAGAGCATCAGGATGTGGCTAAATTCTTAGCCTTCCACGAGGTGCTCCGTGAGACATATCCCAAGCTTTTCAGCACAGCAGAGGTTGAAAACTACGACGGTAGTCTTTTACTTAAATGGAAGGGTAAGGATTCCTCAAAGCAGCCCATCCTTCTTATGAATCACCACGATGTAGTTGAAGCAAGCGGCGAGTGGACACATCCCGCATTTTCAGGTGCAATCGCAGACGGTAAGGTCTGGGGCAGAGGTACACTCGACACCAAGGGCGGTATGGCAATGATGTTCCAGGCAGCAGAGGAGCTTATCGCTGAGGGCTACACACCCGAAAGAGATACATACTTCGTTTCAGCAAGCACCGAAGAAATCGGTGGTGAAGGTGGCGAAGCTATCTCAGAGGAGCTTAAAAAGAGAAACATTGAGTTTTATATGGTACTCGATGAGGGCGGTATGATTATGTACGACCCCATCGGCGGTGCAAACGGTACCTTCGCAATGATAGGTGTCGGTGAAAAGGGCTATGTAGACCTTAAATTCATCGCAAACTCAAACGGCGGACACTCATCTGCACCGGGCAAGAATACACCCCTTGTTCGTCTCGGCAAGTTTATGGCAGAGGCTGAAAAGGCAGAGTGCTTCGATGTTTATATGTCCGACACAGTAAAGGAAATGCTTTCACGCTTCTCACCCACAATGAGCGGTATTATGAAGACCGCCTGCAGTAATGTCAACGCCTTCAAGCCCGTACTCAAGAAGGTAATGCCTATGATTTCACCCGCAGGTGCGGCACTTCTGAGAACAACTCTTGCTTTCACAATGAGCAAGGGCTCCGAGGGTGCTAATGTTATTCCTCAGGAGGCATGGGTAGTGGGTAATATGCGTTTCTCACACCATCAGGGCAAAAAGGCAAGCGTTGATGCTATTGCGGCACTTGCAAAGAAGTACGATATCGAAACAGTAGTTATCGACGACGGTATCGAGTCAGGCATCACAGACTTCAACGGAGAGGCCTTCAGGTTTATCGAAAAGGCAGTAAACAACATATTCCCCGATTATAAGCCCGTACCCTACATTATGAATGCCGCAACCGACAGCAGATACTTCGGCAAGGTATGTAAAAACTGTCTTCGTTTCGTACCCTTCAAGATTGACAAGCAGCAGCTTGACAGTGTTCACGGTATTGACGAAAACGTTGATATTGAAACCCTTGCGCCCGCAGTTGATTTCTATAAATACGTAATCAAAGAAGCATAAATTTTCCCTCCCCTTGTTCACTTAAGAGCAAGGGGATTTTTTGGTTCCTGTGTTGAAAAATGAATATGAGGTATGCTATAATGATAAACGGAGAAAACTTAAAAAGGAGAAATAAATATGGCATACTTTGATTTTATTGAAAAGGTAAATTTCGAGGGTAAGGACAGTAAAAATGCACTTGCCTTCCGCTACTATGACAAGGACCGGGTTATACTCGGCAAGAAGATGAGTGAGCACCTTCCCTTTGCTATGGCCTGGTGGCACACTCTCGGTGCCTGCGGTGTTGATATGTTCGGTGCGGGTACTGCCGACAAGAGCTTCGGCTCTGAAAAGGCAACAATGGCACACGCAAAGGCAAAGGTAGATGCAGGCTTCGAATTTATGAGTAAGCTCGGAATCGAATACTTCTGCTTCCACGATGTTGACCTTGTCCCCGAGGATGAGGATATCAATGTAACAAATGCCCGTCTTGACGAGATTTCCGATTACATACTTCTCAAGATGAAGGAAACCGGTATAAAGTGTCTCTGGGGTACTGCCAATATGTTCGGCAACCCCAAGTTTATGAACGGTGCGGGCAGCACAAACAGCGCAGAGGTTTACTGCTTTGCGGCGGCACAGATTAAAAAGGCTCTTGACATCACCGTTAAATTAGGCGGTAAGGGCTATGTGTTCTGGGGCGGCAGAGAGGGTTATGAGAGCCTTCTTAATACCGATGTCAGGTTTGAGCAGGAAAATATTGCCCGTCTTATGAAAATGGCAGTTGATTACGGCAGAAAGATAGGCTTCACAGGTGACTTCTATATCGAACCCAAGCCCAAGGAGCCTATGAAGCATCAGTACGATTTCGACGCGGCTACGGCTATCGGCTTCCTTCGTCAGTACGGTCTTGACAAAGACTTCAAGATGAATATCGAGGCTAACCACGCAACTCTTGCGGGTCATACCTTCCAGCACGAGCTTCGCATTTCTGCAATCAACGGTATGCTCGGCTCAATCGACGCAAATCAGGGTGACCTTCTTTTAGGCTGGGATACAGACGAATTCCCCTTTGATGCTTACGAGGCAACAATGTGTATGTATGAGGTTATAAAGGCAGGCGGTCTTACAGGCGGATTCAACTTCGACGCTAAAAACCGCAGACCCAGTAACACTCCCGAGGATATGTTCTACGGCCATATCCTTGCTATGGATACCTTTGCATTAGGCCTTATCAAGGCGGCTGAAATCATAGAGGACGGCAGAATTGACGCCTTTATTGAAGAAAAGTACTCTTCATTTAAAGAGGGCATCGGTGAAAGAATTTTAAGCGGTGAAGCTACTCTCGAGGAGCTTTCAGCTTACGCTCTTGAAAAGAAGGTTACAACGAATCCTGCTTCCGGCAGACAGGAATATCTTCAGACAATAGTAAATCAGATTCTTTTCTGAGGTGACGCTATGAATTATTATGTTGGTATAGACCTTGGCACCTCTTCGGTGAAGGTACTGCTTTTGGACGGTGAGGGTGAAGTTGTTTCCTCGGTTACAAGGGAGTATCCCTTGTATTTTCCTCATAACGGCTGGAGTGAGCAGAACCCGGAGGATTGGTATAATCAGACTCTTTCGGCTCTCTCAGAGCTTTTTGAGGGCATAGATGCGAAAAAGGTAAGAGCCTTCTCCTTTTCGGGTCAGATGCACGGTCTTGTTATGCTCGATGAAAATGATAAGGTTATCCGTCCCGCACTTTTGTGGAACGACTCAAGAAGCAAGGAGCAGACCGATTATCTTAATGAAAGCAAGGATTTTCTTCTTGATAATACTGCAAATATTGCTTTTGCAGGCTTCACTCTTCCCAAGCTCTTATGGGTAAAGGAAAATGAGAGTGAAAATTACGGCAGAATAAATAAGATTATGCTCCCGAAGGACTATGTTGCATATATGCTTTCGGGCTCTTTCTGCACAGATGTTTCCGATGCTTCAGGTACGCTTTACTTCGATGTTCAAAAACGCTCTTGGTCAAAGGAAATTCTTTGTCGCTACGGTATAAAGCAAGAGTGGCTTCCAAGGGTGCTGGAAAGCGATGAATGTGCGGGTACACTTAAAAATGAGCTCAGAGAAAAGCTCGGTACAGATGAAGTTAAAATCATCATCGGTGCGGGTGACAATGCGGCAGCTGCAATCGGTACGGGTACTGTAAAGGACGGCGACTGCAATATATCTCTGGGTACAAGCGGAACAATCTTCACCGTCAGCGATAAATTCAGCCTTGACAGAGAAAGTGCAATTCACTCCTTCTGCTCGGCAAGCAGAAATTATCATCAGATGGCTTGTATGCTTTCGGCGGCTGTCTGCTGTAACTGGTGGGTTGAAAAGGTACTCCGTGACGGCTACGGCAGTGTACTCGAGAAGGAAGATAAGCTCGGTGACAATGAGGTTATGTTTCTTCCCTATCTTATGGGTGAGCGTTCACCTCTTAATGATACGGATGTAAGAGGTATGTTTTACGGCATGAGCCTTGACACGGATAAGGATGATATGAGCCTTGCGGTGCTTGAGGGAGTTGCCTTTGCTCTTCGTCACAGCATTGATATTATCCGTGATATGGGTATAAAGATAGAAAAATCAAACATCTGTGGCGGCGGTACAAAAAACAGCCTCTGGCTTAAGATTATCGCAAACGTACTCGGCATTGAGCTTCAGATTCCCGCAAATCAGGAGGGTGCATCTCTCGGTGCGGCTCTTCTTGCGGCAAAGGGCGTTATGAGTGCCGAAGAGTACAGTGCCCTTGAAGGCAAGGTGTATAAAACCGCCAAAACAATTACTCCCGATAAGGAGCTTACAGAAAAATACGAAGAAAAATACCGCAGATGGAGAAAGCTTTATCCTGCGATA
>JAFZFT010000036.1 GCA_017555765.1 Clostridia bacterium
CTGCAGTATAGCATAAGTCACAAGAAAAAATCAAGACAAAACGGAGTGCCGTCACCAACACTCCGTTATATGCCCTCTCAATTATATAAATCCGTGGTCGACATGCTTCCACTTTCCCCCGTCACTCCTTACGAGTATCCAATTCCACTGCCTATAGGTAGCGCCCTCATTAAGAGTTGCGGCGGAATCTCTTTTATTAACCTTAAAGCTTGACATCAGTACGATTGCCTCGTCTGCACCGTATCTTTCAGCCCATTCCTGACAGGCAGAGGTCATTTCATCTCCCGCATAGTATATCTCGAGAAGCTCACAGTTTCGCCAGCCGAAAGCGAACTCTCTTTTTATAGCCTTGATTGCAGAATCAATATCCTCCTGAGTGTAAAGCTCAGACGGTACATCGCGCGTTTCGGCGTTTCTGACATTTGAGCCAAAGCCTACGGCGGCACATACTATCAAAGCTCCGCCGAGAAGTATACATAACATTATACATATTGCTTTTTTCATCGCTTTCACTCCTTATTGCTGTTACACCCTTATTATATTCCGGCTCCTGACTTTTTTCAATAAATTTATAAAATTCGTAAGAAAAATGTAAGAAATAAAAAACACCCTGCTTTACAATAAAAATGCAGGTTGAATTTCAGTTAATATTGTAAAAGCGGTACAAAAACACCGTGATTTTTATTTTCAAGGCAAAAAACATACGCCCCACAGAAAAGTGAGGCGTATTATTTTTAAAGCGGATATGTGTCGGGAGTGAAGGGAGTCACATCACAGTTCATCGTGTCACGGGACAAGGGATATATATCCTCATAAAGGCAGAAGCCTTTACCGTATTCGTCCTGACGCTTTCTTGTGATGGCTTCCTCACGTCTTGCAACGTTGCTCTCACCGATCATATAAAGATACTGAAGCTCAACCCACTTTGCCATACCCTCGTAAATGATGAGACGATTGTTCTTGGGACACTTCTTGAGGTTCTTGTTGTTATCCCAGTGGGTGTACTGCCAGATATGTGTAAGCTCGTGTGCAAAGGTAGCAATAAGAGAAATACGCGGTGCACCGTTTTCAAGGATAACCTTGTACTTGTTCTTCTTATTAACTGCAACACCAAGGATAAGCATACTCTGTGAGTCCTTTGTACCTATGGGTACGCCGACCTTTCTCTTGAGCTTGCGTTCGTCCACAATCTCAAAGGAAATGGGTACGTCGATGGTAGCACCGAAGAAGTTGTCAAGGTTAGCAATAACTCTCTGACAAATTTCCTCAACCTCAGCCTTAGTCTTTACAATACTGTTGCTACATGTGGTACAACGAAGTCTGCCGTCAGGCAAACGGAAGAATTCAACACCGGAAATTTCTGCACCGCAGTATGAGCAACGCATCTGAGTAGCATTGTTCTTATCTGCATTACGGAAGTTTTCAGCGCAATCCTTACCCTCACGGGCCTGTCTGAGCTCACCGCCGTCAAAGCCGAGCTCCTTAAGGAAGTTTCTTGTACCCTCAAGGTCAAGAGCGGTGTTACGCTTACCTTCACGGTACTTGAGATAATATCTCTCGTGATAAGGTACTTCTTTGCTTTCCTCTACAGCGGGAGCCTCGCCTTCTGTCTGCTCGGGATTCTCCTGCTGATCAGGATTCCCTTCAGAGGGAAGTGCTTCACCTTCAGGAGTTTCCTCACCTTCGATGATTTCTGCACCTTCAGCGATTTCTTCACCTTCGGGAATTTCTTCACCTTCGACGATTTCTTCACCTTCGGGAATTTCTTCACCTTCGATGATTTCTTCACCTTCGACGATTTCCTCGCCTTCGACGATTTCTTCACCTTCAGCGATTTCCTCACCTTCGATGATTTCTTCGCCTTCAGCGATTTCCTCACCTTCGATGATTTCCTCACCTTCAACGACTTCTTCGCCTTCGGAAATCTCTTCCTCTGAAGCTTCTTCTGTAGCCTCTTCAGCTGTATCTTCTTCGCCTTCAGGCGTTTCCGGCTCGGAAACGCCCTCGGTCATATCGTCATCTGAAGCATCTTCGGGCATAGTCTCGGAATCGTCAGCCTCTTCAGCTACGACCTCGTCTGCCACTTCGGCTTCGGGAACAAATTCAGCGGTATTTTCCTGCAGCTGTTCTTCAAGCATCTGCTCAAAAGGAAGAAGCTCTTCCGTCTGCTGCTCTTCCATAGGGAAGTTATCATCACGCATATTCGTTCACCTCGCCTTCACTGTGCTCCTCTTCGGATTCCTCATTCTGAATTTCTTCGGTAATGATTTCCTCCGGTGCTTCACCTGCAGTGAAAACCTCATCGGTTTCGGTTATTTCAACCTCTGCGGGAAGCTCGTCTGCTTCACTTGCTTCTTCAGCATAGGTCTCTTCGTAAGGTACCTCTGTCTCGGCAAGCTCTGCATCGTCTGAATCTGCTTCTGCATCGGATGTATCATCGTCAGCGGGAAGCTCTTCTGTTTCTGTTTCAGCCTCTTCACCAAGGTACTCCTCAGCGGAAGCTTCTTCATCGGAATACTCTTCGGTTTCGGAAGCTTCCTCGCTGAATTCCTCTTCAGCTTCAGCTACTTCCTCTTCACCGATATATTCTTCTGTATCTGTTAATTCTTCGCCTTCAGAAAGCTCTTCACCCTCATATGCCTCTTCAGTTGAAGGCTCTTCACCCTCGGGAAGCTCTGCCTCAACGGGCATTCCTTCATCATAGGGATTTTCCTCTGTGGGAAGCTCTCCGTCTGTATATGCATATTCGCCTTCAGCAATTTCTCCCTCGGAGGCTTCAGCCTCTTCGGTGAATTCCTCTGAAGTAATTTCCTCTGAAGTGATTTCCTCACCGGAAATCTCCTCTGCTGAAGTCATTTCTCCCTCGGCGGGATTTTCTGCAGTGGGTACTGCCTGTGTTGCTTCTGTTGAAGGCTCGTTTGCTGTCTGTACCTCTGAAGCGGGATCACCCTGCTTCTTAGCCTTCTTTGCGGCCTTCTTAGCTTCTTTTTCAGCCTTCTTTGCAGCCTTTTTAGCTGCCTTTTCAGCCTTCTTGCGCTCCTTGGGAGATAATCCGTCTGTAGCGCCACCTGCGGTACCGCCATTGTCCTTACTCTTGTCCTTTTTCTTGAACAAGTTCTTGAACCAGGCACCGATACGACCAAAGAAGCCTTTCTTTTCCTCAGCGGGAGTCTTACCGTCGTCAGCATAAGCGTCGAAGCTGCCTGCTGCAGAGTTAGCAGCTGCGGGAGTCTCATTCTGCTTACGGATGCTTTCAGCTATCATCTCGTCATTCCATGCAAGGTAATCGGAGACAATCTGAAGAATACGCTTAACGTTACGCTCAACAGCGATTAAGAGACCGATGTCAAGCTGGCTGTCCTCGATGATGAAAATACACTTATCTGCATTTTCAATGCTTTCATCAAGAGCAAGACTATAAGTAAGCGGTGCATCGTAGCTACCGGGAGTTACCGCTGAAATGAAGGGCTGATTATCAGCAAACAAGGTAACAAACACTTCGTTGAGAAGGTTTGTAAGAGTCATTCTTACAGAATCTGTAAATGCATCTCCAAGCTTGGAGAAGTCAAACTTAAGAATCTGCTTGTGGTGATATTCACGCTCGGGTACGCCGTTAACCTTAACAAGGTCGCCGTTATCGAAGTCGTTATAAGCACGAAGCTTCCAATAACCGGGAGTTTCAACACTGAAATCAGCATACTGATAGTGAATATCGATGTTATTCACTGACTTGAGTTCGCCCATTGAGCTGGAATCCTCAACGTTGTGAATTGTGTAATTACGTACCTGGCGGTAAGCAAGTCTGCCGCCGATATGTTCGGATGCACGACGTACAAGAATACGGTTATCGGTAGCAGTAGATACCATTTCATAGTACTTACCGTTAAGCGTGAAGAACTGACCGGGCATATACTTCTGATATACGTGACCCTTGAGCTCAGTGCCGATATAAATATCCTTGCTTTCCTGCTCAGCAATGTAGCTGGCATTCTGCAGGTCATCCAGAATAATACGTGAGAAGTCAGCATTTTCGATGGTGTATACACTTTCGAACTTGCCGCTTTCAACACTGTAAGCACGCTTGAATATGATTGTTTCGTCTTTGTGGAAGAGTGCGGACTTGCCGTCACGGGTTCTGACAGAGAGGATAGGAGTACCGTCCTTTTCGGCAGCTTCATCGTCACCGAAAATAACACAGATTTCCTTCCAGATTTCAGAAACGGGATCGTCAGTCTCAATGTTGAGAACTGTCATCTGACGGTCGAGTACCTCTTCCTGTACCGAATCAACACAAAGAAGCAGGCACAGTGAAAGAATTGCATTTCTCTTTGTACGTGCATAGTCTGCAGTGATATAGGGAATTGCCTTAGCGTCAGCTGTAAACAATTCTGTGTTGGTAGACATATACTCACGCAGCATATACTCTGAAGAGATTACGTTAACAAAGCCCTGCTGCTCTGCAATAGTAGCAAAGTTACGACGGGTCTCAAAGAGATTGTAACGGTCATCCTCAACAGTGATAAAGGAGTAGTCATTTACTCTCTCGTCACACATATTGAAGGAGGTCTGGAAGCTCTTGTCAAAGGTTTCCTGATTGGTGGGAAGGTTTGCATAGTCAAGCAGATCATAGTAGTACTGCTTTGCAATCCAGTGAGCATCCTTTACGGGGAAGGCTTCACCGCCGTACCATACAGCCTTCTTAACCTGATTCTTAAGAGCAACCATCGAAAGCTCTGTACCCATACCGAGGAATCTTGAAACGCCCGGTATAATACGGTGCTGAACATAGTCATCGTCAACTGTCCAGTACATATATGAGCTCATACCGTGAGGATATTCTGTAGCGTTAACCTCAGTGATATTTGTCATAAGAATGTGGGAAAGTGCGTCAACAAGACCGTCACAGTTGCGGTCAACGGAGCAGAACGTAATAGGACGCTCGCTGCCACAGTTCTTGATAAGAAGATTGAGACCAATCTGTGCAGTTGTAACCAATCTTGAGGGCTCTACAACAAACACAAATGAAACCTTACGTAAGAAGGAAAGGTTATTTTTGTGAATGTCAAGATCGTGTACGCCGGAACGGGAAATAATACCGATATCCGGAAGTTCATCTTCGTTTACCTTGTCACCTGAAAGAACTGCAACCTTCCAGAAATCGGGAATGTTGGACATTTCCTTCATACCGGTTGAGATCCAGCGCTGAAGGTCATCTTCAGTAGCATGGCGACCGAGCACAACCATTATCTTGCCGCCGGTCATAAGCTCACGGTTCATGGCATAGAAGAGATAGGGATTAAGCTTATCGTAGAACGGTGTGTTAAACAGTAAGCTCTTTCCTGTTGCAAGGTCATAGCCGCAACGTACATAGTCGACATTGGGCTTGAGACCGATTTCCATTTTTCTACGGATAAAGGCTGCGTAATTCTTACCGAGATGTCCGCCTTCCTCTGAAAGAGCAGCAAGTACGTCTTCGATAGCGCCGCCTGTAATGCCGCCGTTGTTTACTGTTGTACCCTCTGCAGAAAGCTTGTCACCGAAAAGTGTTCTGAGAGGCTTTCTGAGAAGCGGATACATTGCAACGTGACGGGATTTATCCGCCTGCATGGTGAGACTTGATTTGCGCTCTTCGGGATGAATTCCATCCACGAAGAAAGCCATTTCACCGATGATGATAACAGCAAACACCGGATAGAAGGGTGCGCTGACAAGGTGCTTCATACAAAGAGCACATGAAATCATAAGTGTTAAGCCTGCGGCAAAGCAAGTAGCGTAGTAAACAGTTTTTATGTAGGTACGAGCCTGACCGAGATGGTCTCTTATGTACCAACAATCTTCCTCCTCATCGTAAGAGTAGAATATCTCAATGAGAGGAGCTACAAAGCTGTCTTTGGTGATTTTGATTTTACTGAGTATTGATATTACAAAACCTTTGAAAATTATGAACAGTACAAGAGCAAATACGTTGAATATAATCAATTCAAAGTAAATACCCCAGCTTGTATGAAGATTAGTGATGAATTCTGATATTCCGAAAGAGCTCAGGAAGCTTATTCCGTCAATGAATTCGGTAATCTTTGTTACAATTGTAAGGAAAAGAGTAGCAAGCTTACTCATGAATATCCATACCACAATAGTGTAAATCACTGCTGCAAAGGGCATGGGGTACTGTCTGTTACGGTTTTCCTTTTTGATGTTTGCTTTACTGTTATAAATCGCAAAGAGAATGAACGGAATGAAGGATATTGCCAGTTCAATTAAAAACTTGACATCACTTTTCATATATTCCCTCCATTCTTACTAAAATACGTGTAATGTAGCTTGACGGAACCTCAACATAATTACCGCTGCTGATAAACTCAATGTTGCGGCAATCGCCTGCAAGGAAAGGTGCAGGATATGTATATTCCGTAGTCTGGTCAAAATCATAATCATAGGGACGGCTCATTGTTTCATCGCAACAGGTACGGTCGCCGAAATAGTCGCCGTAATCTTCTGCGAGCTGTGCACGTCTCTTACGTATGTCTTCCTGATGCTTTTTGCGTATACGAAGGCTCTTGGTATACTCGTCCAGATTTTTCTCTGCGTATCTCTGAACAGCAAAGCCTCTGCGTACGTTACAGGAAGTAGTGAGATATTTTGAAAATCTCTTCATTGATGCCTGAATGTCATTTATACATCCGTGTGCGACATCATTATAGTTATTTACAGCATTAACAACAGAAGTACGAAGGAATATAAGTGTGACAAACATAACTGCTGCCAGTAAGCCTATCATACTTGCACTCAATACAATCGCTGTTGTTACTGTCTGTGTTGTACCGCCGTTAGCAAAGAGGAACGGCGCAAAGCATATAAGATACAATCCGAGACAGATTGCACTTAAAATCACAACTGTTTTTCTGGTCATACGGCGTCTGATTGCCTTCTTGACATTCTCAGACTCCTGAGACAGACGTTGTGTATATTCGGAAATATCTGCAAGATCAGGGGGAATGGATGCAACCATATCATTCTCTGCTGCATTTGTGAAATCCCGGATATCATCGATCTGAAGCGGTGTAAGACGGCTGACATTAACGTCAGATATTTCACTTGACGCATGAGCCTGAATAACACTTTTCTTTATAGAACGGGTCTGCTGCTTGGCAATGTAAGCAAGAGCCTTTCCTGATGCATCGTAATCACGGTTCCACTTATGGAATTCATCCTCGGGGCTGTCATAAAACAGACCGTAATCAGTTTCTGCGCGTACCTTGTCGGTGTCGCAGGATTCATCAAGAAGAACTGCAACATCCTTCGGTGTGCAGAAAAGCTCTTCTGCAGCCTTATCGGTCAATTCGCCGGGAATTTCGCCGCGGATCTTATCCATCTCATTCTCAATAACATCAAAAGTAGCAGCAAGCTTCTTATCATAGGATGTTACCATTGTGCACAAAGGTGCATCGTTGCTTTCAGACTCAAGCTGATACAGACGACGGGCCTGCATTGCACTGCCGGGAATAGGATTGGAAATGAAAATCAGCACCGATGCCAGGAAACGGATATAGTCCGTACGGAAATCTCTGTGAGAACGCGCAAGCACATCAAATACCATAAAGCGCATTCTGTCAAAGTACATATTTCTGTCGGC
The DNA here is from genome assembly GCA_017555765.1 of Clostridia bacterium. GTDB lineage: Bacteria > Bacillota > Clostridia > Oscillospirales > Acutalibacteraceae > UBA6857. Next base: position 7,634 of record JAFZFT010000036.1, read on the forward strand.
AAAGGGTGAATATTCATGATCCTGATGGATGGTCCAGTAGGACTCGGGATCAAAATAATTGCTTTCTGCAGAACGAAGAGAAATACAGTAAACCTCTGACGGGTATGCAATATTAAGATATGTTTCCCCTATAAATTCTCTGCGGATATTCTCTTTCATGCGCAGCTCGCGCTTACTGTAATCACGCTCCATAACCTCGAGCTTATGGCTCGGCTTCATACTGTCCTTATTGATTTTCTCAATAGCCCAGTCATGAGCATCCTGTGTTTCGCGCACATCGTGGTGAATATAATCCTCCGGTCTGAAGCAAAGCCAGGTTGTAAGCTTCTGGAAGGGGTTTTCAAGTGCACTCTCATATACAGACTTCTTAACCTCTGCAAGAGCCTCAAAGTATTCCCTCCATTTTGCTTCCCAGACCTCCAGTGAATCACCTTCATTCAGCTGTCTCTCAGGAGGTATCAATGCATCGATGGCACTGCGATCCACAACATCAAAAGGATTGCGCATCTTGGATGTCTTTTCGGTACAGTTATTGATAATAACCGCACGCCAATCCTTTTTGCGGCCTACAGCATCCAGAAGCCCCGGGACAGAATCCTGAAGATTCTGTCCTGCAGGGTTCCAATAACAAAACGCCAGTTCTTTACTCTCCAGAAACGGTTCGAAAAACAGCTTGTTGTTCTCTTTTATGGCATCAATATGCTCTTTTTCAGCTATTAAAACTGTGAACAAACCACTCATCTCCGTTTCTTATAATTAATTAGTTGTTTTCGCTATCCTTGAATTCTTTTGCTACCTTATCGAGAAGTGTCTGATAATCTTCCGGCTCCGGAGCTGAAAGGATTACGTCGCGGATCTTTCTCTGAATAATATCGATAACAATGTTCTCACTTGCCTTGGGAGCACGGAGATACTTTTCATAGAGACCATAATTGCGCTTGAGAAGGTTAAGCTCATCTGTAAGACGTGTGCAAAGCACAAACTTAACGTCTTCCTTCTTTTCCCACTTGGAGTATTCTTCCTGGAATACGTCGATAACAGCTTCTACCATTGCTGTAAGCTCAGATACGTAGCGGCCTGAGTTGGGAAGTGAGCAATAGTACATAAGAGGAATTGCGAAAAGGCTGGTAACGTTTTCTGTGTATTCCTCACCATCGTCTGCACGCTCTGCGGGATTCCATTCCTTGTCATCACCCTTAAGTCGTCTTGCATTGTTCTCAAGAATGAGATTCTTACGAGCTTTAAGGCTTTCCTGAGTACTGTCGCAAGCCTTAGGAACCTTTGCCTTATCTTCTTCATCAGTAATATTTATGAGCTCGAGAAGATTGAATCTTGCCATATCACGGAAGAACTCTGTGTTCTCGTAATTGCAATTCTTAGCCTCACTCATTGCTCTCTTGCGGCTCTTGATGAGGTTAATATCCTCAACAACCTTTGAGTTTACATAAAGAGCATCGAGAATTTCATAGAATTCGTCACAGAGTGTACCGTTGGGAACTGTGAGCTCTATGTCACGGTTGTCGGAGTCTCTGTACATGTAAATCTTCTTACCGTTTGCAACAGCTGAAAGAGGACGCTGCTGAATTGCACGGTGGATAAGACCGTAAACGAATGCCTTATGTACCTTCTTGATTACAAGATCCTGATAACCGAAGTCAAGTTCGGGCATGCTCTTGATTGAGTCCCAAGACTTGTCGATATGAGTTGAGATAGCTGCATTCTTTGTTGAGTCAGGACCGATAAGACGTGAATACTCAGTATATGCCTTATGGTATGTACCTGCACTCTTCTTACCTGTTTCTGTCTCGAAGGGAGCAGCAAACTTCTTGAGCTTGTTGGGTGTAAGGTTGTAAAGTGCATTGTAGAAGTGGATTTCGTACTTGGAAACAGTCTCTACAGCCTCACCGTTGGGCATAAGGTCCTTAACGCGGAACTTACGGTTGTCGAGAAGGCTCTTATTGTATGCACAAACCTTGATTTCTCTGGGTTCTTCGTTTGTAACACGCTGTACTGAGGGAGCAGCGATACGTTCACCCATCTTAACAACTTCAAGAATGTGACGCTGTGCATCTGCTACTGTAACCTGCTCGAATACCTGGTTGTCGCCACCGTTTTCGCTCTGGATACGGATACGCTCCTTGAGGCGCTGCTCAAGCTCGATAGCGCCGATGATGTCACGGTCGATATCTTCGCACTTTTCACGTACGCTGTTCTTGAAGTAGCCCATAAGGATGTCGTCAAAGATGTTTACTCGACGGTCTTCTTCAATGTATCCGCCACCGGCATTGTCGATTTCCATCTTGAAGATAGCGTTAGTCTTAACTGCATCGAAAATACCGCCGTTGATGTCGGAGTTGAGCATTGTTGTTTCCTTCTGTGCCTTCTGGAGTGAGAACTTGCTGAGTTCCTTAAGAAGCTCTTCAGTTGCACAGATGTTTACGAATGAGTCACCCTTCTTGTACTGAAGAGTATCTACTAATTCAACCTTCTTGCGGTCGAGGTCCTTAACCTTGTAAACGAAGGTGTTGAAGAACTGCTCGAACTGCTCGCTGAATGCCTTAAGATATGTATATGCCTTAGCATAAGCAGCGTGGATAGCTGTCTTCTTGCAGTAGCTCTCAATAGCATCATAGTAAGCAGCGATGTCATTATTTGCTTCATCGTAAAGCTTACCGTAACCCTTGAGCTTGTCAATGAAGGTGGGTTCCTTTTCGAACTTGTCAAGAGATTCGATACCGATTGCCTTTTCCTTAGTGAACTTGAAATCGTATTCCTTGCTGTCAAATACACGAATACTATCTTCAGCTCTGATATAGCCTGTATCGTTTGCTCTCTTTTCAAACTCTTCCATTAAGCGATAGAGTACGAAACGAGCTGCGCAGGGATGGAAAATTTCCTTCTGAGGAGTCTTGATAAGGCTTTCAATACTGTAAGCGTCATTGATAGCAACTGTCTTCTGGTCGTTTGTATATACGCCCTCTACCCAGCGGCCAACAATAGTGTCGATTAAGGGATTGCCGTCCTTGCCACGTAAGCAAACAACGTCACGATATGAATGAAGAGCACCGATAGCTTCTTCAATCTTATCTTCGCTCTCACCGAATGATGAGTATTTATCCCACTTCTTAGCTGACTTAGAAACAGAAGCAAAGCGCTTGTCGTTGTTAACAACAGCATAAGCATTAGCTTCAAAGCTATTCATAAACTGTCTGATTTTTGAATCAAAACCGTCAAGCTCATATGTATTTATAAGGTCAAGTGAGAATGAGTCCTTAGAATTGAGAAGCTTGTCGCAGTAAATCTTTCCGTCGGGATCCCATGTTGACATAGGTACGCCGCGCTTCTTCTGCTCTGCCTTGTAAGACTGAACAGCCTTGTCGTACTTTGTCCACTTTGATGCATCACCGCTACCGCCGATACTGTCAATAGCAAGATCATATGCTACATAGTCTGCAATCTTCTCATAGGGGTACTTGATAACACCTGCACCGATACCGCCGAAACGGTTACGGCCGTAGTTACCGGGCTTGGTCATCTCCTTAATGATGTTATCCTCAACAGAGAAAGCCTTCTTCTGCATGGGACCGATGTTCTGCTCATAAAGAGCCTGAGCAGCCTGTTCGATATACTGACCGATACTGATCATTGTGCTGTCTTCAGCGTCCTGACCGTCCATAAGGAAGCAGAAATCCATAGGAAGTACTGAAAGTGACTTCTGCTTGTCTGAACCTGCGATTGAAACGTTAACGTGCATATCGCTGAACTGCTTGAGGTCGGGGTCAAGATCGATGAAGCCTGAGCCCTTCATCATGAATGCGTTGATTTCCTTGATTGTTGCGTATGCGTTTCTAGCCTGGCTGTCACGCTCGGTCTGTGAATCGATAACGCTGTCAAGTGTTTCGGGAAGAAGGATAAGGCTACGAACGATAAGGCTGGTGTTGGGGTACTTTTCCTTAACGTAGTCACGGATGAACATACTAAGAGGAAGGATGATACCTGAACCTGTACCACCTGATGATGTTGAAGCAATAACAACACGCATTGCCTGCTTCATATCCTTACCGGTCTTACGGAAAAGGTCGTCGATTGCATCATAGAGAGGACGGATACGACCTGTCTTGATTGTTGAGTTAAGAGCGAGTCTTGAAATAGCACGAACCTGACCGGCGCCTTCGGAAACGGTCTTATCGTACATAACAGCGTTCTTGGGAAACCACTTTTTACGTGCTTCCTCATCGTAGTCGAGGTAACTACCTACTGTCTGAGTGTTTGAAGTCTGTACCCAGTAAATCTTTGATTTACCGTTTGCGATGTCATTAAGGTCATTAACGTTTGTATCAAGGCAAAGGAAGTTGATGTTTTCCTTCTCTGCGGGATCACAAAGGTCTGCAACCTTCTTGACGATCTTACAGCCTGTACCACCTACGCCGACAAACAGGGTAGGAGCTACGACTTCGTTGGGCTTTAAGTTTTCTTTCTTGGTTTCCATTATTTTCTCTCCTTTATATTATTTGTTAAATTTAAGTTTTGAAATTACTTCAAAATCTTTATCAATACCGGCATCCTTAACGGTACCGGAAAATCTGACTGTCATTCCGTTTGTAATTTTAAAGGGCTTTGCCTTAGGAACTGCAGGGGCGAGCTTATTTTTTTCTTCATCATATTCATACTTGAAGCTACCGATTGTAATTTCCTTAACAATGCCGGGGCCGTACTTTCTGATAGAAGCAACCTGAGCTTCTGCACTTCTGTTCTTCTGACCCTTGTAAAGATAGCTGTCCTTACCGGGTACAACGTCCACTGCTACACTGTACACATTGCCACCGTACTTACCCTGAACCTTCAGGCTCTTGTTCTTGATTTCAGCAAGGAAGCTTGCACCTGTATCAGTAACATCTTCGTTATCGAAATACATTGTGCAGAGCTTTTTGGTTGTGTGAAGCTTTGTGGGAAGCACCTTGATGTGAAGGATTGTCCAGATTATAATAAACAGAACTACAAGAACAATAATAACGATAAGCCACTTAAGCCACATGGGCATTGTACTGAGAGTGATAAGACCGGGTTCCGGTTCACACTTAGCCACTCTACCGATGCTGTCAGTGTACTGAGCCTTTACTGTGATGAGGTAATTGCCTTCATCGAGCTTATCTGTTTTAAGAAGCTTTATTTTAACGGCTGAATTAGTCTCATCGGGAATCAACTCATAATTGATTCCGCCGCAATCAACTGAAAGACTTTTTTCTACTACTTTGAACTCTTCGGGGCTGAGAGGCGCACCATTAAGAGTAAAATTCACAATTATAGGCTGAGCTTCTGCCATATCCTTGATAACAATGTAGTCATCAGAAATATCCAGTTTAACTCCAAGGTCTACAGAGTCATCTTTGATGTTGTAGGTGAGGTTGGCAGATTTTTTAGCCTCGTCACTTTTAGGCGGAGTATAGTATGCAGTAATTTTAACCGTACACTCACCGCACTTTGTATTCTGAGGTGCCGAGGGGTCTTTGTAAAGCAACTTGAGTTCATAATAACCCTCTTTTGTGTTTGGGGTCACCTGAATCTTAGCGTTACTGCTCTCTTCATCGAACTCAAGCCTTAAACTTGTTCCTTCAGCATACGCTTCAGGAGGAAGTGGCTCATTCTCATAATAAACAGTCGCTTTGTAAGGCTTGCCTGCTTCAAGCTGCTGTAAAGGATAAGAGCTCTGGCCGTCTGTGATTTCAAGTCGGTAGCCTTTTACCTCCTTAGTCTGAACTGTTATACCGCCATCAGGCCAGCCGAACTCCTCTGAGTTTTTTTTGATTGTGTATCCGCTGAGATACTCAAGCTCAAGCTCAGCCTCAAAGGTGTCACCCTTTTTTAACGAAATCGTCTTTTCGCCTTTTCTTTCGCCGGTTTCAATTACATTACCGAATGTTTCTGTTTTTTCGACTATTTTGCCATTTTCTTGTTTTTCGCCTTGAGTATAACTACCTCTATAGGTACATTCGCCGACCAAGTCCGAGGAAATATAGTCAACAGGCTCACCTGCTGCATACTTTTCTCGGTCTTTTCCGTCGATCATACCGTACTCTAATGTGTAGTCACCCTCATAAAGTTCATTCAGGTCAACCTGATCCCTTGTTGCAGCATCGGTAAACTTGAAAACCATTTCTACATCGGGCTCGTAATAAACCTCTATACTTTTAACATCACCATCACAGTCAATATCGAATATACCAGGTTTGGAATCTTTATAAGTAACCATCATACCCTGAAGGTCTGTGTCAGGAGTATTACCTTTATTCGAACCCTTAGTTGAATACATTGTCCGCTGAAAATCACCGACTCTTTCGCCGATTCCAGATCCGGTAACCTTCAGGTTGTCAATATTTGTTCCCTGAACGAATACGATAAGTTTTTTTGTAGAAACGTCTACATTTATTTTTTTGTCGCTTATAAAATGACCCTCCGGCAATGAATCTCTACCAAAAATAAGATTGCACATATCTGTAAGTGTAGAAAGTACCATTGCGCTATCACTGGCTTTTTCTTTTTTTATGTCGACCGTAGGCATAGCTGCACCTTTACCTATACCCAGATACATCGCTGTTATTCCGTCAGCCTTCAACGGTTCAATACGTCCATTCAGCAACTCTACTGTAGCATCACCTACTGCTTCTAAATCATTCTCATAGAAAGAGGAGCCATCGGTCAATATAATCAGATATTTGTTTTCAATCGAAACTTTTTTCAAGCCGTCTATTGCCGAATCAACACTTTCAATAGGAGTTAATTGTGCTGCCGGAGTATAAATTTCACGGATTTTAGAAGCATCTGCAGCTTTTGTAATCTCTAAGGGATTTTCCTTCGAATATGTATCATTACCTACTTCGATTTCATACATAGGATAAATCTGCAGTATGTCACCCTCATTGAGCATGGAAGCGAAAACCTCCATAGCATAGGTTGCACGGCACCACGCCATATCTCCGCCGTTATACATTGAGCCTGAGTTATCGAAAACGATTGCGATAGCTCTTTTTTCAGTAGCCTTTTCAGCCTGAGCTGTAGGCACAGCCATCAGCATACAGCTGAGAAGCAGAAGCACTGTCAGCAGTATACTTAAACTTTTTTTCATTGAACATCCTCTCCTTTTCTGACCGTGAGGTCAGTTTTTTTATTTTAGTCCTCGCTTTTATCTGCGAAGGAATGTTACCAATAACTGTACAATCAGGAAGGTTGTATTGATTACTGTGAACATAAGCATATATTTCTTGAAGCCCTTGGGCTGATGCTTAAGGAATTCCTTAAGGGTGATAAGGCTTGCAAGGGAAGAAATGATAATACCGAGCGAGCCGACGTTAACGGCTACAAGAAGATCATTCGCATACAGTACATCTGTAAACTTGGAAAGGAAGATAGCTGTGGGAACGTTACTGATGAACTGACAGGAAACGATACCTGCGATAAGTACGTTTTCGCCGCTTTCACCTACAATGCTCTTGATGAATTCGCTGATAGCATCAATTCTTGCAATGTTACCGGAGAATACAAAGAATACACAGAAGGTTGCGAGAAGTGCATAGTCAACTTCCTTGAAGCGCTTTCTGTCTATAGCAAGGATAATTGCTACAACAATACCGAGTGCAAGCCAGTGGTTAACCACACGGAAGATACATAAGATAACAAGTACGAATAAAGCAACATAAACTGCTAACTTCTTATACTTGATGTTGAGTGTCTTATCATTGATAAGCTCAAGCTTTTCATTCTTAACGAAGAAGCCGCAAAGGAAGAGCATGATAAGAATTGTTGCCGCCTGAACTGCAAGAGCCTTAAGGAAATCGATAAGCTCCATCTCATAGAAGGAGAAAAGATAAAGGTTCTGCGGGTTACCGTAGGGAGTAATCATACCACCCATATTAGCGGCGATTGTCATCATAATGAAGGTAAACGAAAGATATTTATCGTTACCTGTTGAATGAAGAACAATATAAGCAAGGGGTAAGAAGGTTATAAGTGACATGTCGTTAGCAACGATCATATCAAAGAAATATGTACCGAAAACCAACGCATATATAACCGTTCGCCTTGTGTGGAACAAACCGATCATTTTCTTTGAAATAAGCTCAAAGACCTCGGTGTGCTTAAGACCTGCTACAACTGACAGCATACAGAAAAGTGCTATCAGGGTTTTTTCTTCAAAATAGCCTAAATACTGTGCATCCGGCGGAACAAAGAAGCAGGTAATAATAGCCGCTACGATAGCGATTGATAATACTACCTCTTTCTTGGCGAAGGCCCAGATTTTACCGAAAATTGCTTTCATGATTTTGCCTCCTGACCGGAATTATTCCTTATAAGCGTCTTCAATACGTGCATCCTTGATGCCGTTGCGGCGGCAATAATCCTGAGCGTAGGAGCCTTCGTTGCAATAAACAACTACCTTTTCCTCGCATCCGTCGAAAATACCCCAGCCCATATCCTTTACTGAATCAGGGATTATAACTGTATCAAGGCTTACACAGCCTCTGAATGCACAGTCGTCAATCTTGATAACGCTGTCAGGAATTTCGATTTCATCAAGAAGAGTACAGTTACAGAATGCACCTTCACCGATTTCGTTAACACTGTCAGGCATTGTGATACGGTTGAGCTTCTTACTGTCGCAGAATGCCCAGTCACTAACTACAGTAACACTGTCGGGAATATCGTACTGTACCTCACGGCTACTTGCGGGATAAGCGATGATTGCTGACTTATTCTTATTGAAAAGTACGTAGTCACTGCCATCTCTCTTGTTGGGCTCTGACTTATAGTACTTGTTCTTGGGCTCAACGCGGATTGACTTCATATTCTCACAGCCTCTGAAGGGAGCATCTGCGATGCTTACAACCGAAGCGGGAATTGTTACGTTTGTAAGAGCCTTACAGTTTTTGAATGCGCTCTTACCAATCTTTCTGAGGCCTTCGGGAAGTACAACAGAAGCAAGGCTGATACAACCGTTGAATACAAGGTCATCAATCTTTGTTACAGCATCGGGAACGACTACCTTTTCAAGGCCAACACAGTCGGAGAATGCATTTTCACCGATGATTGTGAGCTTTGAGGGAAGATTGATCGCCTTAATGCTCTTACATGAGTTGAATACACCGCCGTATAATTCTGTAAGACCGTCGGGAAGCTCAACGCTTTCAAGAGTTGCGCAGTTTTCAAAAGCTCTTTCGCCGATTTTAATCTTATCGTTCTTGATTACGAGAGACTTCATATTTACGCAGTCTCTGAAGGTACTCTCACCGATTCTGTGAGTCTTCTCGGGAATGCACATTGAGGTAAGATTACCGCAACCGCGGAATGCTTCTGTTTCGATTTCCTCAAGTGATTCGGGAAGCTTGATGTTTTTAAGCTGCTTTCTGTCCTTGAAGGCGCCTGCGCAGATAAGACGTACGCCTTCATCTACATCGATTGACTGACCGTTATCCTCGCACTTTTCGAGCTTACCCTCGTGAAGAGTAAGTCTGTCCATTGTTTCTGCGGGAAGGTCACGTACCATGGACTTAACAAGTCTGTCCATGTTTTCTATTGTACTGTGGTGAGTATTTGCTAAAAGAATTGCAAATGCGGGAGGTACAACAGCCTCATCTTCAAGATAAATGGGGAAAAGACGCTTTCCGTACTCTCTTGCAACAACGATTTCCATACCGCAGAAGGGAGAAGCCATTGATGCTGATGAAACGAAGAGGAGTATACCTGATGAGCCCTTGATTCTCTGACGAAGCTCGTCGCGGAAATCGTTACCGTTTTCGCATGATTCGTCGTACCAGATACGGTACTTCTTGTCGTGAAGAGCATCAAGAACCTTATAAACCTTTTCTGTATCTCTGTGTGAGTAGCTTACGAAAAGGTACTCTTCGTTGCCTGTATAGGCCTCGAATTTGGTTGTAATCAAAGGATATTCTTCTTCAGTGTTTTTCTTTGTAGCTACAGTATTTTTAGCTGCCATAATTGTAACCTCCTGATTTTATCTTAATCTGACGATTTTATATTTCTTACCACTGACATTCCACTTGTCACCGAGAATGTCAGGTATTCTCACGATCAATTCCTTATCGTACACTGTGGTATCCTTACCCTCAAGCTCAATGGAAAGATCCCTGAGCTTTTCATACTCACAGATGTAAGGATGCATTTTAAGGATAGGACAGTTGTGACGGCCTCTGCTGATACCGCTGTTACGGTAAGAATCAACCTCTTCCTTTTCTGAAGGTATCCAGCCCTCAGTTTCAAGGAATGCCATCCATCTGTCGTGTTCTGCAACGGACATGCTTTCGAGAGCCTCGTCTGTGTAAGCATCCTTAAGCACGAGCTCTTCATCCTCCGGCTCAATGACCTCTTTATAGTCAAGGCCGAGCATATTGAGCTTATAACGGATATGAAGTGCGGCACCTCTGTTGGAGCGCTTATTCACTTCAAATATGTTATATCTCTTAAGAGCTTCCTTAACGTCAATCTCACCGTCAGAGAAAATTTCCTCATAAGCAAGGTGTACGTTTTTAGCAATGTTTTCGAGTCTTGAGTTTACAAGAGTTTCATATGTATAAACCTCTTCAAGGCTACCGAAGGGTGTAAGGTCGTAATTTACCTTTCTCTTCGGATTAGACTCAGCCGTTGCAAGGTCTTTGATAAGGCTGAACTTTGACGGTTCCTTTATGTAGCAGAAAATCGGAGGACAGGCGGAGAATTCCGGGTCCATTATATAAAAGAGACGTCTGAGCGAAATACCGAGATTCATTGTATCGTTGTCAGAATGTTCGCCGACAATGATGTAATTAGCATCTGAGCATTCCTTACGGATTGTATCAATAACTTCCTTTTCTGTTTTGCAGTCAAAGAAGCGGATATCGTATCTGTCTGTAAACAGTCCGGGTGCGCTCATACGAAGCTCGTTGATACGGTCACCGATATCAACACCGACAACTGAAGCACGCAGTGAGAAGTTGCTCATCTGTCCGCACCATATGATAGCCTTCAGCGCTACGATATTCATATCCGAAAGGCCGTGTATAAGTACGTGTGCACCTGTACGGCTGTACTTCATAAGCGGGTATCTGTCCAATAAGTTGTATACAAGCATTTCGTACTCGTTTATACACTGTACGTCAATCATGCCCTTATTGGAAGAGTCGATGAACACTGCAAAATCCTGATGCTTTGAAAACTGATAAATATGTATATGCTCCTGCTCAGCTTCACTCACAGATGAGAAGCGTTCTATCAGATCAAGTGTATGACCGAGTGAAACATCCTCGTCCTCGGATATACAGAAAAAGTAAATTTCCTTTCCTTTTCTGTTCTTTATTGCAAGCTCAGAGATTTCTTCGTCCTTGAGTATAACCGAGTGCTTGCTTTCAATCTTACCGTTATAGGAATCTGCAGTACTGCCCGCGAAAACAATGTCGCACTTGATTTTCTCAAGGCTTTTTGCAAGATGCAGTGATCTCTCGTTAACCTCCGAAAAGATGAACATCGGACATTTACGTTTACTTGCACGGTGCATCTGCATTGTTGAGAAATATCTGAGAAGTACAGTAACAGCAGTAACAGCTGAAAGTGTAGGAAGTGCAAGATGTAAAGCACCTATCATCACAATGTAAGCTTTTGCGAGAACCACGTTATCTATTGCAGTGCTTATCACTTCATAAAACTCGGTAACGTCTGCGTCGACAGTAACAACTCTTAAGGTATGTATCAGATTTCCGACAAACCCGGCAACAGCACCGTATTCGCTGATATAAGCAGGCATATAAGCGGCAAGGGTTGCACCGAAAATACAACCGAGAGCTATTACGCCACGTGTGTTACTGTTCTTTTTATTGAGGTACATATTAACACCGATTACAATTAACAGCACCGCTATCGATGCACAGATAATCCACATCAATTTTTTCACCACTTTTTTTGTTTTTACAGTGTTTATGCGGATTTACGCATAAAAAGTTATAATAACTGACTATAACTCTAATTATAAAGTATAATACAATCTGTAACAAAATGCAACAAAAAATGACATTTTTATTGCGTTTTTTATGACTTTTTATTCATTTAAAACATTAAAACATCACAATTGATAAAAACGAGACATAAAAATTGTACATTTTACCTCTTTTCCTTATAAATTCTCTTTTAATCTCGTTTTTCATATTGCAAAAAATTGTCCGCTATGCTACAATTAGGCGTATTTTACGTGCAAAGATACGGTATAAAAAAGTAAAGGAGCTTTCCGATGAAATTAAAAAACTTATCCTACCCCGCACTGCTCATGGCAATAGTAGCTGTCACTGAGCTCATCTCAACCTTCACCACTATGCGCTATCTTGTTTCACCCTCTTTCGTTGTGATTATACGTATTATTATAACCGCAATCTTAGAGCCTGCTGTGTTTTTCGTTCTTCTTGCCGTACTTAATAAGAACAAAGATAAGAAGGTTATTGCAATCGCAAGCCTTGTGCTCTGTGCTCTTTCCTTCAGGGATCTTGCAAATTCCGCTTCCCTTCTTACAAGCGGTGAATTCATCGATGTGCTTGTAAACGGATATGCAAACAGCGTTTTATTTGCACTCTTCAAAACAGCAATGCTCGCCATTTTAGGCATCTCCCTTATCAGCGACAAGAAGATGACAGGCTTATACAATGTCGTTTTCTACCTTGGTGCTTTTTTAGTTCTTTACGGCAGTGTGATTATGTCAATCGCAAATCCCGCCGCAATCATCACCAACCTTTCAGACTTCCTCTTCCTTCTCGCTCTCTGGTACATTCCCAGATTCTTCGATGAAAGCAAGATTGCAACAACTGCAACAAGCAAAAAGAAAATCAAGTTCCTCGTTATTCTCGTTGCCGCAATGTACGCTCTCTTATTCTTCGCAGGCGGAATTGCAAACAGCTGCTCAGGCAGCAGCAGTAGCAGCAGTAGCAGCATCAACAAGAACGGCTTCGTCGGCAGTGACGGTAAGTACCACGCATACGTACCCGAATTCGGTGACGACGTAAACAACTGGATGGCAGAAAACTGGTAATCCTGAAACAAGATAAAACAGACATCCCGACGGATGTCTGTTTTTTTGTATACTATTATAATAGTATTGCATATTAGCCGATGATGCCTTCCGAAAAGATGAGATTAGCATAGTCCTCTCTGTCGTTTGAACCGCTACCCTCATCATCCGATGCGTAGTATGTGCAAACACATTTATCAAGCAAAAGGTTACCGTCTTTAAAGTAACCTTTTACTATAGCGCCTACCAGAATATCGCCCTTTAGAAGTAGCCGCCTCACATCATTATACTCTGAAAGAGATACTGCATTCTCAATTGTTCTTGCTTCTGTTTCCTCTCCGTAATACATCTTGGAAAACTTGGTTGTTTCGATAACACCGTAATGCTTCATCTGGTTCTCAACTGTTTTTCCTTTGAGAGTTTTTGCAACGGTTTCGGGGATAGTATAATCCTCTATCTGTTCGCAGAAAAATTCTCTGCCGTTGGAGTGGCGGAAAGAGATAAGCTTACCTTCCTTCGTTACAATAAGCCTCTCCCACTCATCACTCTGCTCGGAATAATCCGACATAATATCGGCTACCGATCTCTTTTCAATATATTCTTTAAAATCCATATTTAATTCTCCTTGATATTATCAATCCGCAAATGGAAGCTCTGTCATACGAAGCTTTGCGCATCCGTAAGGATAAAGAAAAATTTCTTCCTTTTCGCTTATCGCTTTTCTGCTCTTGGGTACCTTTGCGCAGACAGTATCAAGACCCTTTGCAAAGCCCCAGTCAATTTTACTTACCTGAGCCTTAAGCACAAGAGGAGGATTTTCCGATGAGAATGGAATATCTCCCACCGCTCTTTCTACTGTCTCGGTCACTGTGTCTGCATAAGCATAATTCCAATCGGAAGCAGGCCTGAGCTCATAATCGCAATAGGGGAACTTTCTTTCCACGTTGTTTTTCACGTATTCGCGCATTACCTTCTCCACCTTGACAGGTACAGAGAAGACAAGTGAGCCTTTTGTCACTGCGTTTAGTCCGTAGGGTCTCTTCACGAAGACTACCTCAGTATCAAAGGAAACTGTTATCTCTCTGCTTTCGCCCTTTGCTATTTCAAATGAAAGTCTCTCACCCCTTGCCGCTTCACCGTTTACCTTAAGATTTTCAGCAAAGGAGGGAATACGGATTTCAAAGGTAAAAGTCTCCTCGGCTTCAATAAAGTACTTAAATGTATTTCTGAAGGGATAATCCGTCTCGATGCGGATTTTCTTACCCTCGCAGTTAAGCTCGCAAGGTACAGGAACAGCATTTATAACAGTATTGTCCTTGTGCATAAAAACGGAAAGTGCAAACTTAGGCCAACCCTGGTTGAAGTTAGCGGTACAGCAGCCGAATTCAGGCTCAAGTCCGAAGGTGTGTGCCGCAGGGCCGTTTGTTCTGAAAAGCTTTCTTCCGGGAAGCTTCTGACAAGCCATCTGATTACTCATC
>JAFZFT010000037.1 GCA_017555765.1 Clostridia bacterium
CAAAAGAGTTGTTGTGTATAGGTATAGAGAAATGTTGTCCTGTTTGTAAAGAAGGAATTTGCTTAATTGGCGATGACGGTTGCTACGGCAACTACTGTGCAAACTGCGGTCAAGCTTTAGTTTGGGGTGATGAGGAATGACAGCTGAAGAACTTTTAATATTCTGCTATTTAGCAGGTGCGCTCGTCTTTTATAAAGTTGTAGGAGGTAGGAAGTATGGATAATGACAAAGAAACACTCTTCCTCTGCAAACCCTGCGCTGAGGAAATGAAAAGCTACAAGACCGTAGCTTCGGTTGAATACATAAGACCCGCAAGAGACAAAGGCACCTGTGAGCTGTGCGGCCGCAGAAGGTACGGATATATGTGCGAGGTCGAATTCAGAGAGCCCGAAGGGGAAACATACTAAGGTAAGCGGCATAATAAATAAAGGAGCGTGATAGTGTGCCGAGGGATTATGATTTAAGACTTTCGGGGGAATACGATATAAGCCGTCACAGATACAGAGAGCTTAAAGAATTTTGTCTGCAGTACGATGAAAAAAAGAGAAAGCTTCAGCAGCTTTATTCATTGAGTGCCGTACCTCCCGAGGTGTCTGTTATGGGCGGAGAGCCGGGAAAGCCTACGGAGAAGAAGGCACTGAAGGCAATTCAGCTGAAAGCCGACGTGGAGCTGATAGAAAAATGCCTGCAAGCGGCAATCGGTGATGATGTGGGCTTGCTTGAGCCCTTGAAAAAGAACATAACCCTCGGTATCGGATTTGACAGCCTGGGCTATGTTCCGTGCAGTGTCAGACCCTTCTACAGATGCCGTAAAAAGTTCTTTTATCTTCTTGATAAGGAAAAAAACTGAAAAAGGGATAAAACGGGGTAATACTTTCGTGATAAACTGATATTGTAGAGAAATCAGAAATCCTGAAAGTGATTCTTCCATGTGTCCTCCATACATCATACAGCAAAGACCGTCCTGAAGAGGGCGGTTTTTGCGTTGTACTTTCTAATATCTTTCACGCTGAGGTGGTGAAATGTCCGGTGAAAAAGTTCATAACATAAAGCTTACTGACAGGCAAGAGAGATTCTGCCGGGAATATACAGTTGACTATAATGCCACGCAAGCGGCAATCAGAGCCGGATACAGCGAAAAAACGGCAAAACAGATAGGTCAGCAAAACTTGACAAAACTTGACCTTCTCGCGCGCGTACGCGAACTGCAGAAGGAGCAAGCTGAAAGATTATGTATCTCTGCTGACTGGGTAGTTATGCAGTGGGTAGAGGTCTATAAACGGTGTATGCAGGCTGTAGAAGTGCTTATATGGGATTACGATGAAAAGAAAATGAAGCCTTCAGGTGAGTACACATTTGACAGTAAAGGAGCCCTGAACGCTCTCGAGATGATAGGTAAGCATCTGGGTATGTTTACAGAAGATAAAAAGAAGTCAGATCAGCAGACTCTTGAACGGCTCGACAAGGTGCTCGGAGGTATAAAAAGTGGGTTTTAGTGTTAAGCAGCAGGAATACTTTATGAAAGCTACGCACCGATGGAATGTGAAAACAGGCGCAACCCGAAGCGGCAAAACCTATATGGACTATTTCGTTATACCGAAAAGGATCCGCGCCGTTGCCGGTAAGGAGGGTCTTATTGTTATCCTCGGTCATACTAAAGGTACACTTCAGAGAAACATTATAGAGCCGTTACAGAATATATGGGGGACAGCTCTTGTCTCAGATATAAAAAGTGACAATACCGCAATTATGTTTGGAGAGAAGGTATATTGTCTCGGTGCTGAAAAGGTATCCCGTGTTGATGTGCTTCGAGGATCCTCAATAAAGTATTGCTACGGAGATGAGGTTGTCACATGGCACCGTGATGTGTTCAATATGCTGAAATCCCGTCTTGATAAACCGTACAGTTGCTTTGACGGCACCTGCAATCCCGACAATCCCAATCATTGGTTTTACGGATTTCTATACGGCAAGAGTGATATTGACAGATATGTTCAGGAGTATTCAATATACGATAATCCCTTTATTTCGCCGGCAGTTGTAGAGAGCCTCGAAAACGAATACAGAGGTACTGTGTATTTTGACCGTTTTATTCTTGGCCACTGGACCGTTGCCGAAGGCTTGATATATAAACGCTTTGCAGATGACTGCTCAAACGATAAGCAAATGATGCTTACACATAAGCCGGCTCTTTCCCGAATTGCAATCGGTGTTGACTTCGGAGGAAGCAGCTCCGCTCATACCTTTGTGGCAACAGGTACCGACAGGGGATACAACAACCTTTATGCACTTATGTCTGAACGATGTGAGTGCAGAGAGAACGGCAAACAGGTTGAGATAGATCCTGAAAGATTGGGTGAGCTGTTCTGTGAATTTGTTTACCGTGTTATTGCCGTTTACGGTTCGCCGGATATTGTTTATTGTGACAGTGCCGAGCAGACTCTTATCCTCGGCTTGAGAGCTACGGCAAGAAAGAAAGGCTTAGGCTGGCTCAGGATAGAAAACGCACTGAAAACCGAAATAAATGACAGAATACGCTGCACAACCCGTCTGATGGCTCAACAGCGTTTTTATTATATGGAGCACGGCTGCGAAAGCCTTGTAAATGCATTTAAAACCGCCGTGTGGAATCCGAAAGAACTTACAAAGGACGAACGTCTCGATGACGGAACGAGTGATATTGATACCCTTGATGCTTTCGAATACACTTTTGAAAGAGATATCGCTATGTTTATAAAATACGAATAATGAGGTAACAGATATGAATTATTCAGCTATGTATACCGCCATAGTTAAAGTGCTTAATGAAAGCGGAGAAAACATATTTTCCATAAACAACGCTATGATTTCGCAGATAGACTTGTGGAGCAGGATGTACAGCAACGAAGCACCCTGGCTTTCAAAAACTGTAGCGAGCGCCAACTTGTCTGCATCGGTAGCCTTTGAACATTCGAAGCTCGTAACGCTTGAACTCAGAAGCGGCATAAAAGGCTCGGCTATGGCTGAGTACCTGGATAAAATCTACAAGAAGGATATTCTTCCGATTCTGCGGCAGAAAA
The DNA here is from genome assembly GCA_017555765.1 of Clostridia bacterium. Lineage (GTDB taxonomy): Bacteria > Bacillota > Clostridia > Oscillospirales > Acutalibacteraceae > UBA6857. The sequence goes on from JAFZFT010000037.1 coordinate 3,060, forward strand.
TTGAATACGGACTTGCAAAAGGAAGCCTTATAATAAAGCCCGTCCCCGTTAAGGGCGGTATCAGAACGCAGTTTATCCAGGCGGGAAGATTCTTTCCGATAAGCTTTGACGGGAGCGGCAGACTTTCAAAGTGTGCCTTTACAGAGCAGATCAGAAAGGGCAGATATATTTATACTTTGCTTGAAATACATACAATGTCAGGACCCGATATGTTCACCATAGAGAACCGTGTGTTTAAAAGCACGAACGACGGTATGCTTGGAAGCGAAACGGCACTATCCGAAGTGGCTGAGTGGGTAGAAATACAACCCTTTGCAACTCTTTCAGGTATAAATCATCTTCCTTTCGGCTTGTTCTGCTGCCCTATGGCAAATCAGATAGACAGTGATTCACCTTTAGGGGTATCGGTTTATTCAAGGGCTGTTGAACATATCAGAGAAGCTGACAGGCGGTACAGCGGTATAAATTGGGAATATGAGTCAACAGAAGCGGCGGTACATATCTCAAGCTCGATGCTCAAATACAACAAAGACCAGGATAAATACGAATATCCCGAGGGTAAAGAAAGGCTTTACCGTGCGGTGGAGTATAACACGGGCGCAACTCAGAAGCCGCTCATTGATACATACTCGCCTCAGATAAGGTCAAAGGAGCTTTATGAGGGATGGAACAATCAGCTCAGACTCATCGAGTTCAGCTGTTCACTTGCTTACGGTACCTTATCAAATCCGCAGAATGTCGATAAGACCGCCGAAGAGGTTAAGTCGAGTAAGCAGCGCTCATATACCTTCATTTCGGAAACTCAGGCGGCTCTTCAGAAAGCTCTTGAGGATTGGTGCGAAGCGGCATACTTTTGGAGTCGCATTTATAACCTTGCACCTGACGGAAAATATGAGATGAGCTTTGAGTGGGGAGACAGCATCCTTTCAGATCCCGATGCAGAAAGAGAAAACGACCGTAAGGACCTTGCAAACGGTACTCTCAGACCTGAAGAGTACCGAGCAAAGTACAGAGATGAGTCTCTCGAGGATGCTCTTAAGAATCTTCCTGAAGCGGCATCGGTGATTGAATAATGTTTACCTCAAATGAGATAGAAGCTCTTTCAATGTCCTTTGACAGCCGAATGAAGCAGCTTGAAACGGATGTAATGTCGGATATTATCCGCCGCATAAGTATAAACGGTGAGATTACCCGTTCTGCAGATTGGCAGATAAACCGTCTTTATGAGCTGGGTGTAGCAAAAGATGATATAAAAAAGACCATACAAAAAGCTCTTAACCTCAAGGATGAAGAAGTTGAAGAGTTGTTCCGAAAGGCTATTGAAAGCGGATATGCCCGAAATGAGGATATATACAAAAAGCTCGGCAAAGATATAGTACCGTTTTCTGAAAATAAAGTTCTTCAGCAGTATATTTCGTCTGTAGCAAAGCAGACTGCAGAAGAAATGAGAAACCTTTCTCAATCTCTCGGTTTTGCTGTGAAAAATCCCGACGGTACGGTTTCTTTCACGCCGATTGCTGAATATTATCAGAATACACTCGATAATGCAATCAATGGCATAGCAAACGGAGTCTTTGATTATAATACGGCAATAAAAAGAGCCGTAAACGAGTTGACGAAAAGCGGCCTGAGGAGTGTTGACTATGCTTCCGGGTGGAGCAACCGTGTTGATGTTGCAGCAAGACGTGCTGTTATGACGGGTATGGGTCAGCTCACCGGCAAGGTCAACGAAATGAACGCCGAAGAGCTTGGGACAGATATGTATGAGGTAAGCTGGCACGGTGGAGCCCGTCCTTCA
>JAFZFT010000038.1 GCA_017555765.1 Clostridia bacterium
CCTATTACGTCGACCTTTCACAGAGACTCTGGGAGGAAAAGAAGAGTCTTCTTGACGAATACTCACAGAAAACCAAATGAGAAATATAGAATACACCGTCCCCGAATCCTTTGAGGGTAAGAAGCTCATCAGCTTCCTTCGGGGGTACGTTAAAATCTCCGTAAAGCTGCTTAGGAGTCTTAAGAGAATCCCCGACGGCATTACAGTCAACGGCAGTCACGCACGTACCGTAGACCTTATTCACGGCGGAGACAGGGTAGGGCTCAATATTCCCACCGACGAAAGCGCTTCGGTGTCAATACCTACGGATTACCCCCTCGACATCATCTACGAGGATGAGGACATACTTATTGTCAATAAGCCGGGTACTCTCGCCATGCACGAGACCCACAACCATCAGGGGGACACTCTTGCAAATGCGGTTGCGGGGTACCTTATGAGAAAAAACAGACCCGCCACCTTCCGTGCAATCGGAAGACTCGATAAGGGCACCTCGGGTATTGTTATCTGTGCGCTCAATCCTCACGCCGCCGCAAGACTTTCGGGTAACGTGGAAAAGCAATACCTTGCGGTTGTCAGCGGCAGGTACGAGGGTAGCGGTACTATCGATAAGCCCATCTACCGCCCCGACCCGATGAAAACCTACCGCACTGCTGACGACAGAGGCGACAGAGCCGTAACTCACTACACTGTGGAGGAAAGCGGAGAAAGCTATTCTCTCGTACGTGTGCGTCTTGAAACGGGCCGTACTCACCAGATAAGAGTACACTTTCAGTATCTGGGCACACCTCTTTACGGTGACAGACTTTACTTTGAGGAGCATCCGCTGATTTCACATCAGGCACTCCACTGCGGCTTTGTTAAGTTTACCCATCCTGTGAAAAATGAGGTCATCGAGCTTTCCGCTCCGATGCCTGAGGAAATGACAGCGCTGCTTAATGAACTGAGAAAAAAGACTCACTAAGTGAGTCTTTTTTAATGCGCAAGCGGCACGAGCGTTACACGGTGGGTATATTATTGAAGCATTAAGTTGAAAAAGCAGAGGGTTACTCCCTCCGCCATCCTTACGGATGCCACCTCCCTCAATGAGGGAGGTTAGGTTTACAATTGGGCGAGGGTAAGGAGGTAGGTCTTCATCGGTCGCCGTGGACGACGACCGCTACGGGATATATTTTAAATATAAAAAAGCGGTATTTGAGGGCGAGTCGGGACTCCCTCCGTCAAAGTCGATGACTTTGCCACCTCCCTCGGTGAGGGAGGTTATTAAACCAAGCGGCCCGAGCGTATCTGCGGCGGGTAGTTTTTACCTTTTACCGCTTGAGTTATCCGCGATTGCGTTGCAATGGCACCGAAGGTGCAAACCTTAAACTTGCCTCTCCTGAAAGGTAATTCCCTCTGTTAGAGGGAGTGTCACGAAGTGACGAGGGTGTGCCGGTTTCCGGAGGAAAAGGTGGCGGATGTGTTAACATCCGTCGGAGAGGTTTCGCGCATTGCGCATTGCGCATTAAAAAAGCACCGCCTTAAGCGGTGCTTTGATCTTAGCCGAGAAGCTCCTTCATAATATCGTCGCCGAAAGCGTCGAGAAGCTTTCTGATAAGAGCCATAAGGCCGTTGATGATTGCTAAAATATCCATAATGTTTTCCCTCCGTTAGTTTTTCCTTATGAAAATATTACCACTTAAGCATTCTTATGTCAATAAAAAAGGGACTGAAAACAGTCCCTTTAATTATTTTTATTTCTTTTTGTTAGTCTTAGCCTTTTCTTTTTCAGCCTTGAGAGCTGCCTTGTGAGCTGCCTTCTCTTCGTCGAGACGCTTCTGCTCAGCGAGCTGAGCTGCTCTTTCAGCTTCTACACGAGCCTTAGCCTCGTCGTATTTTGCTGCGATTTCTTCAAAGTGGAGAGTGTTTTCTCTTTCCTTTACGATACGCTCAGCATCAAGATAGGGTTTAGCGGCACGTGCGAAGAAGGCATGCTTGTCCATTTCAGCCTTGGAGGCCTTCTGGATATCCTTCTTTTCATTTTCAAGAGCCTTGATTTTGTCAGAAGCATCCTTGATTGCAATTGCATTCTTTTCTTTCTTTGCAGCTGCCTTTGCTTCATAGAGTGCTTTAAGCTCTGAGTTGATATCGTCTTCTCTGTCAAAGAGTCTGTCAAGCTCTTCAAAGCCGGGCTGAACAAAGGTTTCGGGGCTCTTGAAGTACTTATCAATAGCCTTACGTGCTGAAAGCTTGCTCTTTGCAACTTCGATGCGGAACTTTCTGTATTCCTTTTCTTCTGCTGTTGTCTTGGGTAATTCTCTTGCGTCGGCAAGCTCCTTGCAGATATCAAGCTGATTGAGTTCATAAAGGCCCATAAGACCCTTCTGATAGAACTTGAGGTGTTCTTCGTACTTGATTTTATTTATACCCTTTTCAAATTTTTCAAGCTCTTCGCATACTGCGCGGGAAATTTCAATTTCCTCATTTTCTTCCATTATTGCTCTGCGCTGCTTTCTGTTCATGGACTTATCGATAGCTGCAGGCTGCTTTGCTGATTTCTCACGTGCATCTCTGATGATGTCGATAGCTTCAATAATAGTAGCATTATTTGTAACGCCGTTACCGTAGTCCTCAAACATAGCGCGGATTTTAAGGATACGTACGATGCTCTTCTGCTGCTTTTCCTTAAGATCATAGAAGAAGTAGGGAACAACGTTAAGGAAGGCACCGATAGCAGCCATAAGAATAAGGGTATTCATAACCTCATAGAGAAGTCCGGGTACGCCTGTGTTAACGTCGAGAATTTCAAGACCGCCTGTTCCGTAGCCGTTACCCTCATAAATGCCGTAGCTTTCATAAACGAAGGGGAGAACTGACGAGGTGACGAGCATTACCATACCGCCGATGGTGGCAACGGTGGCAAACATACCGTCAACACGAACGCCTGTCTTATACTGATGATAGTCACGGATATCCGCCTGAATAGCGGGGGAGAGAATCTGCTCAAAGGCACCGAACAGATAGTTTACGTAAATGCATATGGTAAGCCAGATGATGCTTTCCTTTCGGAGACCCATAGCTAAAATGCATATAACGTTCATAAGGTTAACGCCAACGAGAACCTTCTTTTTACCGTATCTTCTTACGGCGATGGGAGCTAAAAGCATACCCCAGAGAGATGCGTTACCTGTGATTGTATAAATCAGACCAAGCTGATCACCGTCAGCGGTGTGACCGAAGGTTACGGACCAGTTAAGAAGATTACTGTAAGCCATTTCAAGGAATCCGAGCCAGCCTGCAAGAGCGATAATCCAGAAGTACTTGTTTTTTGAAACCTCTTTGAAGGCATCAATGAAGCGTACTTCAATAACACGGCTTCTTGCCTGAATGATCTTTTCCTTTGTGTTGGCAAAGATTACAATAGTAAGAGCAATACCTACAATTGCAAATAAGGGATATGTAAAGCGATAAACAGATATGTCGTAAATATTGTTATCGGCAATACGCTTTGCAACGATCGGTGTGAGAATATTCATAATTGACGGTGCGAGTGAGTAAACAACAGACTTTACTGCAAGCACGTCTGTTCTTTCCTGTGTGTTGGGAGAAAGAACGTGAATAAGGTTTGTATATGCGTCGTAAAAGAAGTTATAGAAAAACTGAAGTAAAAGATTAAGGAAAAGTACGATAGCACACTTTACGATATAGGCAAAAAGTACTTCTTTTCCGTGAGAGTCAACAAAAGCAACTCCGGGGAACCAACTGTCAAGAGATTCGTAGGGGAACCATACGTAGGTTAAGCTGATAAGAGCCGTGGGAATACCCATTGAAAGAAGGAAGGGTCTGTATTTACCCGCCCTGTTACGTGAGTTGTCGACCATATTGGCTCTGATTGCAGTAAGAGGGATGTTTGCGAAGGTGGATATAAGATAAAGAATGTATATATCCGTAAATGAAATGCCTATTGCACCGCTGACAAGAATATTGTTGGTGCTTACAATAAGCTGTGATGCCATAGTAATGATAAAGTAGGCACCAATACCGCCACCGGCATAGGCTGCAGTTTCCTTAAAGGTCATATACCTGCCCGGCATCGGAATTTTCCAATAGGTCAAGACGTCAGAAAGTTTGTTTTTGATTTTTTGAGTCACTTTTATACCTCCCGATTGATTTTTTTCTGGCACACAATATACCAGTTTAATACAATTTAGTATTATATCATAATAAAAAGACGATTGCCACATTTTTACAACAATCGGTTGAAGATTATGAACTTTTTACAAACGGAGAGCAATTATTTAGGTGAATTTGACAACCGCAGGTTGAGTGAGAGCGCAGCGGTTTATAAAGGTACCCGATTCAAATTGAAAAGAGCACCCATCGGGTGCTCTCATTGTTGCTTGTTACTTAGTTTTTTGTACCCTTTGCACCCTTTGTGCCGCCGCCGAGTCGAACGCCCTGAAGTACGTTTGAATCGAAGGTGTAGGTGATGCTGTCGTTTTCTCTTTCACGCTTTCTTGCATAGGAAATCATCTTGTCAAGAAGCTCGGAATACTTCACACCGAGGGGCTCCCAGAGATAGAATGAAAGTGAGCCGGGGATAGTGTTGATTTCGTTGAGCCAGATCTGCTGAGTTTCTGTGTTCATCATAAAGTCGATACGTGAAACACCGTTGCAGCCGAGTACCTTGAATGCCTTTACTGCAAGGGCACGGATTTCGTCTCTCTGTGCATCTGTGATGTCAGCGGGAATCTTTCTCTTAAGGGTAGCCATACCCTTGCTGCCTGAGGGAGAGGACTTAACGCCGCCCTTGACTCCGCCTTTGGCACCCTTTGCAGAGCCGTCACCGATATACTTTTCAGCGAAGGTGAGAATCTTGTCGCTTGAAACGGGCTCCTCGCATTCTGAAGCTTCAGCGGTTTCATAGTCGCCGAGTACGGAGCAGTTGATTTCCTTAAGATTCTGCACTGCGGTTTCAACGAGTACCTTTGTAGCGTAGTGGAAGGCAGTGTCGAGAGAGTCGTAAAGCTCACTTCTGTTTTCAGCCTTTGAGATACCGATTGAAGAGCCGAGGTTAACAGGCTTTACGATAACGGGGTAGCCGATAGCACTTTCGATTTCTTCTACGATAGCATCAGCGTCCTCATCGTACTGATTACCTGTGTAGCACTTGCAGTCGAGTACGGGAATGCCGTTATCCTTGAGTACGGTCTTCATAACATACTTGTCCATTCCTACTGCAGAGGAAAGCACGTCACATCCAACGTAGGGAATGTTGAACATCTTGAGGTAGCCCTGAAGAGTACCGTCCTCAACGTTTGTGCCGTGAACGATGGGGAATGCGATGTCGATATAGTCATATACACCCTTTGAGAAAAGCTTCTGGGGATATTTGATAAGCTGGGTCTTGCCGTCCTCGTTGACCATAATGATTCTCTGGCTTTCGGCAAGAAGCTTCTTTATGTCAGTATAGGCTTCGATTTTGCCGATGTTTTCACCTACATAAAACTCGTTGTTCTTTGTTATGTAGATGGGGATAACATCGTACTTGTCTTTGTTGAGGTATCCCATTGCCTGGATAGCGGAAATGATTGAGATTTCGTGTTCAACGGTCTTACCGCCGAACATAACACCGACTTTGATTTTCATTATATATCACCTTTCTTTAAAATGCAGAATGCAGAATGCAAAATGCAGAATTGTGGTCGCAAATTACCGTGTATATGATTTTTAAATTGTACCTGCGTAAGACAGGCTTTATAAAATAGTGAGAGTGTTGATAAAAATTAAACCTCGAGGTTTATTCTTGAATTTGGCGGGGAGAAGGTTGTTTCTTAGTCTCCGTCAAAGCGGATTATTCGGAACGGAGTGACCCTTCATTCTGCATTTTGCACTTTGCATTTTGCATTTATATGGGCGGGCTGATGCTTACTCCTTTATCAGACCTTCCCCGCGATTGCGCATCGCGAATTGCGAATTGCGCATTTTAACGAAGTTAATAATTATCCGGCAGGTCGTTTTCGAGAAGAACAACCTTTTTCTTGCCCTGTGAGTTAAGAGCGTAAACGTGATTCAGAGCTTCATTGATATTGTTTGCAACGAAAATACGGCTTTCATCGTACTTTTCGTCAAGAAGACCTGCCTTGATGGGCACTGCCTGCTTCTGACCTACGAGTACAACATAATCGCATACTGAAGCGGCGTTTCTGCCGAATTCACGGTTAAGCTCATCCTGCTTTTCACCGAGCTCAACCATACCGGGAGTAACAAGAATCTTATAGCCGTTGAAAAGGTCGAGAGCCTCAAGAGCTGCCTTTGTACCGCTGGGGTTTGAGTTGTAGGCATCGTCGATGATGGTCATATTGCCTTTGTCTGAAAGCTGAAGTCTGTGAGGTACACCCTCGAGCTTTCTTACCTGAGGTCTGATTTCCTTAAGAGTCATGCCCATCTTATGGCTGATTGCGATTGCGCCTGTGATGTTGAGCACGTTATGTCTGCCGATAAGCTTTGTTGAGAATTCCTCGGTTTCGCCGTCCTTTGTGCGTACTGAGAAGGTTGTACCTCTTTCACTTACGGAAAGGTCATAGGCTACATAATCAGCCTCACCGCCGATGCTGTATGAAATAAAGGGACGCTTTGAGCCGTGAGCCTTGATATTTTCATCGTCGCCGTTAAGGAAGAGCATACCGTCCTCGGGGAGGGAGTCGGCAAGCTCGAATTTTGTACCCTTTACAGCGTCGAGAGTCTTGAAGGATTCAAGATGCTGAGGACCGATTGATGTGATAACACCGTGATGGGGATGTACGATATCGCAAAGCTCCTTGATATCGCCTACCCATTTAGCACCCATTTCGCAGACGAAAATCTCGTGGGTTGCCTTGAGTGAGCCACGGATAGTCTTTACAACACCCATAGGTGTGTTATAGCTTTCGGGAGTCATAAGCACATCGTACTTGCCCTTGAGAAGGGTTGTAAGATAATACTTTACGCTTGTCTTACCGTAAGAGCCGGTGATACCGATAATCTTAAGGTCGGGACACTTTCTGAGCATTCTCTTTGCATCGTTGGTATAGTGCTGATTGATGCCGAGCTCCATGGGCTTGTTGATAAGGTTAGCAACAAGGCAGAGTACGGGAGAGATGAAGTAAATTCCTGCAAACGCTGCAAGCACAAAGGATTCTCTGTTTGCACCGAGAGCCCATACTGAAAGGGGTACTGTAGCGAGAAGGATAACTATAGCCTCAGTGGTGAGCATTCTCTTTACTCTCGGAGTATAAACGAG
>JAFZFT010000003.1 GCA_017555765.1 Clostridia bacterium
TATGATGCACTTCTTAACCGTGAGGATTTCAGCTTTGATCTGAATAACAATGCTCTTTATAACCAGTATAAGGATTTTTACACAAAGCAGGGTAACCTCGCAATGATGGATACCATAGGACAGGCTTCGGCTATGACGGGTGGATACGGTAACAGCTATGCCGCCGCAGCGGGTCAGCAGGCTTATCAGCAGAACCTTGACAAGCTCGGTGAAATGGTACCCGAAGTATACAATCTCGCTTTGCAGCAGTATCAGCTTGAAGGTGAACAGCTTTACAACAAGTATGCCCTTGCAGCAGGAGAAAGAGACACGTCCTACGGCCAGTTTGTTGATAGTCTTAATCAGTATTACACCGATTATGATATGGCTTATCAGCAGCATAGCGATGATGTCGACAGATGGTACAGTGACGTTGACAGAGCCTACGGTATTTACGGTGATGCAAGAGACTATGAGTATCAGCAGGAGAGAGACTCCGTAGCGGACAGTCAGTGGGCAAAAGAGTTTGCTGCAGAGCAGGCAGCTCGTGACAAAGAATATGCGATGTGGCAACAGGAGTTTGCTGCAGAGCAGGCGGCACGTGACAGAGAGTATGCGATGTGGCAGCAGGAATTCAATGAAACGTATGGTAAAAATGAACCTACGATCGGAAAAGGAGTTATAGCAGGTGCGGTTCTTGGTGCGTCTGCTTTTGCTGGCGTTTCTTCTCAGCCTACACAGTCAGAACAGACGGAAAGACTTGTAGCGTTAAATATGAGTGAAGAAGAAGAGAAGGTTGTTATGAATGCAATTGCGGACATTCAGAACCGAGGTATGGTCGGTGATACAGCACGCTTGAGAGAATTTATCGGAGAGTACGCGAAGGATCTTAATTACAAACAACTCAAGGCTCTCGGAATTATATTTTTAGGCGAATAATCGGAGGTTTAATATGAAAAGAAAATCTTTGTTTGAAGATGAAAACTCAAGCTATCAGCAGCTTGTCAATGCCACATCTGAAAGTTCAAAAAGAAAATCTTTGTTTGAGGATGAAGATTCAAGCTACAGTCTTCTGGTTGCCGGAGAAAATATCAAAGACTGGGAAGCGTACAGCAAAAAGGCATATGATGATTATGTCAAGAAGAATCCTAACTCAACACTTGAAAATGACGAAAAGAGAAAAGAGCTTTACAATAACTACAAGGAAGCTTCAGATTATCTCAGGGATTATGATGCATATCTTGAGCAGAGTAAATTATATTCGATGTCTTCAGGTGAGATTGACAGTATAATTTCCGACTACGATTTCCAGATAGAGAAGCTTAAAGATGAAGGAGGATTTGTTTCAGCGATTCTCCCCGGTGGAATAACACCGTCCGATTATAAAGCAAACAAGGATAAAATAAAGCAGCTTGAAAATGAAGCGGCAAAGTACAAGACGAGAAGGGATTATGTGAAATCGCAGGAAATGACTCAGTCACTTCCTGCGGATGTTCTTGATGCACTTGATACTTATAACAATCTGCAGGCTCAGTATGATTACAACACTGAGATGATTACGAAGGATAAAAACAACGGATATTCGTATAATATGAAGCAGTTGGAAGCTATGGAGGGTATGGGATATATTACCGATAAGCTTAAATCTCAGGGATATGACAATGTTGAAGAGCTTGCCGAGTACCGTAAGTATATAACCGATACAGAGCTTACTCAGGAGTATACACAGAGCTGGAAGGAGTTTACCGAAGCTCATCCTATTGCTTCTTCAGCTATTAACCTTGCTCTTTCTCCCGGTCGTATGGTTACGAGTGCTATCGGTTCTCTTGAGCCTTTAGGCAATGTGAGCGACCTTGGGCTTAACCCTAACTCTCTCTACTATGCGCTTACACATGCCAACAGAGCAAAGCAGCAGGTTATATCGGATTCCTTCACGGACGGCATCCTGAGTGCCAAAGTAAAGACATTCTTGTATAATACTGCAGAAAGTGGTGTTGAATCTCTTCTTGCCGGTGTTACATTTGGCCCCGGCGGCGGTGCTCTTCTCGGCCTCGGCGCTTACGGTGATACGGTGCTCAGTACAGTTGAGAAGGGCGGCAGCTATGAGGATGCGCTCTTCAGCGGTCTTCTTGCCGGTACCTTCGAGGGACTTTTTGAAAGTGTGTCTATAGGTAATCTTAAAGCGTTCAAGGATGTTCCTATCAACAGTGTTAAAGCCGTCCTGAAAAATGTAGGAAGCGGCATTATTGTAAATGCTTCCGAAGAAACACTTACCGAAATTGCAAATGTTATCTCTGACTATATGATAAACGGCGGTGTGTCAGATTATTACAATGCCGTGGTTGCATATATGGACGAAGGTATGAGTGAGTCAGAAGCAAAAAGCAAGGCGGCTATAGATATTGGAGCGCGTATTCTTGAAGCGGGTGCAAGCGGCGGTCTTATGGGCTTTGGTTTCGGAGCAGGCGGAAGTGCTATGAACTATGTCTCGACTGCACAAAATCAGTATAAATCGGGCAAGGATATAGTAAAGAGCGGTGACACTGCAAGGCTCCTTCTCGGTGCTTCTGATGTTCAGTGGGACGGTAAGGGTAAAAACATATACGAATCTGTTGCCGAGGCCCAGCGTAAAGCAGAAGAAACCGAGGGGTATAAATACTCGGGCAAAGAGTATTACAATGTCGGAAAGCTCTCAGATAAGCTTAACACTACAACGACTGAGGACAGGAACAGCATAATTACAAAGGCTGTCAGTGAAAGGCTTTCCGCTCTCGGTGAAAGCGGAAATATTGACCTTATTACTTCCGCTATTGTTAAAAAGAGTACGGGTGAGAAGCTTAGCCTTAAAGAAAGGTCTGCTCTTAAGGACAGCACCTACGCTCAGCGTGTGCAGAATGAAATGAGCGACGTGCTCGGTGCTTACTCTTCAGAGTGGACTGAGCAGGTAAAGAGTGATGTTACAGACCTTTACGAGAGAAGATATAATCCTTCGGAAAGTACACAGACGAAGAAGTACTCCGATGAAAATTATACCAACCGTGTTAAGGATGCGGTTATAAACGAAGGTCAGGATAAGGCTGAATTCGATAAGCAGTTTGAGCTCTTTGAGCACTACGGCCGTACCGGTGCGGATTTCGAACAGGTAAAGCAGACGGTACCCGAAGGAACGGGCTTTACTGAAACACAGATGAAAGCGGCATACGATGTGGGTGCGGAGCAGGCTACCTTGGCAAAGCTCGATATCGTTACGGGAATTGATTCTGTTTCCGGTACCGACATTTATGTCACTACCACAAGTAAGGGCGTGCAGAAGCTTTCAGATCTTAACGTGGAAGCGGCTACGGGTAATCTTGTGAAAAGCGCATCGAAGTACGGTAAGGAAACGGCTAATGCATTTATCCGCGGATATAACAGAAGTGCAACGGTGTCGAGCTATGAGACAGCCTTCAATGCTTTCTACAGTGCGGGTGCGGCAAGCTCCGATGTGAAGTACTCTGAGGTGCTTGAAAAGAACAAGTCACTTATCAAGTATATGGATAGTCCCGATGTTGCGAAGAAAGCTTTTGACCTTGGCAGAGCAGAGAGAAAGAAGGCTGATGTTTCTGTAGTGCAGAAAAAGCAGACGGGCAAGCATACGGCTAAGGGTACATATCAGAGTAAGACCGTTTCCGTAGGTGAAGAGGCGATTGACGAATTCTATACTGCAATCACAAAGAAGCTCGGACTTGACATTGACCGTGTGCAGAAAATTGTTGACCGACACCGTGAGGTTAATGCTCAGTATGATGCGACAAAAAATAAAATGACAGTTTCTGCTACTGCTGAAAATGAGCTTCAGGCTTCAATACACGAGCTTGTGCACGCTGCCTTTGCATATAACACTGAAAAGATGAAGGTTGTCAAAAAGGCGGTTATGGATTGGTTCCTTTCTCAGCACAGCGCAACGGAGTTTGAGGAAATACTCACCAAGTATAAGGAAAGCTATGAGGGCTTAACCAGGGCAGAGCTTGAAGAGGAGTTTATTGCTGATGCTGTCGGCGGTCTTTTCACAACTGAGGAGGGCGTGCAGGACTTCCTTAACTGGCTTCAGGATGAGAGCGGATATAATGCGGCCGAAAAGAAAACCATTCTGCAGAGAATTACAGAATGGCTCGGTGAGATTATTGATTCTATCAGAAGCATAATGAATACGGGAGAGCTCAACGGCGCAGGCAAGCTTTTTGCAAAGCAGCAGAGTGAAGCTCTTACCGATATCAGAAAGCAGTTCCTTGAGGCTCTTGACGGCTATGGGGACAATTACCGCAAGGGCGGTGTAGTTGAGGGGGGATCGCGTTATAGTTTAAGTGATATAAAAATCCCTGATAGAGATGGCTTAGAGGCAAAAGGTAGTTTAAAAGTTATTGATGTTTCTGTAGCGAATACTAAAGGTTCATATGCAAACCGTAGGGCGCAAATAAAGGGTAATATTGAAAACATAACAAATAAGCCATATTTAAACAAAGATACACAAACATTGATTTTTCTGACTGCTAAAAGTTATGAACATGCATTCAGTAATTCGGGATATATTCAACTTAATGCTATCGAGCATTTACCGGAATTGGTCGAAAACGCTTTGCTCACACACTCTGAAAAAAGGACACATGGGAGTGAATATGCAACTGGTGTATATACTTTTTTTGCTGCAGTAAAAGACGAGAAGATATATCCTGTAAAACTTAAAGTGAAAGAGTTTGAATACAAAGGTCAGCAGTTGCCTAAAAATATTAAGAAATATTTTGACGAAAATCCTCAAGACTATGCTGCTTCATATGATACTGTTGTATTAGAAGTTGATGAAATAGAAGAAAGCTCATTTGGTTCAGTCAAAGACATAGATGAAGAACATCTTTTCCTTGACCCAAATAAGCTTTCTGAGATAAGTATAGCGGATTTGTTTAGACTTGTCAATGAAAAGTTTCAAAAATATATTCCTCCTCGAAAAACTGAAATTAGTAAAAATGAATCAATTAAGAAATCGGTAACTGTTAATCTCGACAAAGCTACCGAATTATCAAACCTCGAAGCGGAAAAGAAAAAGTACGATGATGAAGTTTTCTCTTTAAGAAGGGACTTCGATAAGCTTAAAAGAACAGATGAATACGAAAGGCTTGAAACGGCTGTTGTCGAATCGCAAGGCAACGATGAAGCTTTCAACGCTGCCATTGATGAATACAATAAATGGCTCAAGGAAAGCGGAATGGGCGAAATAAATCGTAAGCTTACTGAGGTAAAGGCGAAGGCAGGCGAGTTGTATAAGCAAATCACTCGTATGCAGAATGAATTGCATAAGGATTTTATGAAATCCATTGAAAGCTTCGATGATGAGACTGTATCAAAGTATGTCAGTAAGGCTGTCAGAAAGTTTAAAACAACGAACAGATTTGAGCTTGCAGGCTACCTCACAACAACCGGTTCTCTTCTTGATTTCAGCGACGGTCAGGGCTACAGAGTTCAGGATCACAGAGAGGTAAAGGATGTTCTTGATATGCCTGATTATGCTGAATATTCTGACGGTATGATTGCCTTTATGAATATGGGCAACATCAGATTGCAGAGCTACGGTATCGATATAAGCAAAATGCCGAACACAAAGCAGATATCTGTTCTGAGAAGATTTTTCAATTCTCTTAACGGCGAGGTTACTGTCGACTTTTCTCTTCCTGACGGACATACTGACGGCAGTATTGAATATCCTGAGAATACAAAGGCTGACAGAATACTTAACGATATCAAGAAATATTTTGATACGGGTGTTGTACCCGAGTTAAGTGATGTAGGAAGGTTTCATTATTCGTTGAAAGTTGATATAAGCAAAAACCTCGATGCTCAAAACAAAGCATATCTCGATGCAGTTGAAAAGGGTGATATGGAAGCTGCAAAGCGGATGGTTGATAACTATGCCATAGATCAGGGCTTTGAGGTGGATAAAGACGGTGTACCTGACTTGCTGTTCCACGGTACAGACTCGTTCGGCTTTACGAAGATTGACCTGTCAAAATCCGATGATAGTACGACCTTCTTTGCAACACCTGATATGGGTGTTGCGGGTAGTTACTACAAAGGCAGCAACTACAGGATAAGAGAAATCGGTAAAGAAAAGGTTTCGCCTAAGGGTAAAAAGCTTCAGTTCAATAGCAGTATGGAAAAAATCGTTAATGCTGCAAAGCCGTTTTCTTCTGAACTTGGTCAGGACTTCTCGAAGGCAAAATATGTCAGTGAAGACAAGGTAATGAGAAAGACGAGAAAACCGATGAACAAAGCTACGGCTGCTGCTGAGGTTGTGCTGAGTGGTGATTACGCCGATGACATTAAAAAGATTGCGAGAGATGTAATTTCCGCATCTGAGCAAGGTACATATGAGGCTTGGGCGAAGGTTGTAAATCAAAGAAAGTGGCAGCGATACTCAGAGATTACAGACGTAAAATTATATGAAATTGATTTGCCGGATAAATTCAATGTAAACAAAGCTGATATTTCAAGGTTTACAGATGTTGATCCGGATGTTTTCAGAATGATGTACCACATCGGTGATGTGCTCGATGGCTTGGCTCTTGATGATTATGCGAACATAAAAGGTGAAACAATCGACAAGTCGGATATTATGGATTCCTACAATGACTATGTTGCTGAACCGGGAATATACGGCTTTTATCACAAGCAAAACAATCCGTTTATATATGAATGTGGGGGTTGTGCTTGGAATAAGATTCCTGTTCCTGATGAAGCGAGAGGGTATTTTTCCAAAGAACTTGTAACCACAAGAGAGCTTGCAGCTTGGGCGTTTGATAACGGATACGATGCGATCAGGATGGACAATATTTACGATGTTGCTTCGTATGCTTTGAAAGAAGCAATAAGGCCCGCACCTATTTGGGCGTTCAAGAATCCTGAGTCTCAGCTCAAGAGTGCTGACCCGGTTACCTATGACGATAACGGCAATGTAATTCCGTTGACCGAGCGATTTAATCAGAAGAATGATGATATACGTTATTCTAAGAAGGTAAATCTTTCGAACAAAAGTTTGACAAGTGGCAATGGCAAGGGGTATAATAAACGTAGCACATACGATGAATTCAGAACAAACGGTATGCAGTGGGCTTACAATCCCAGTACAAAAATCGGAGATACGGGATATGCATTTAATCCTCGTAAGGGAAAGCACTGTATTCTTGAGGCGACGAAAACCGGTGAAGGATTTATCGTAGTTGAAGAATTATCTTCTGAAGAATGGAGTGTCAAGCATGGTCAAACGAAAGAAATTAGAAGTGAAGGAAGAGGCCTTTATAGGAATACTGATCAATATGAATCTGTCGGACGAGGAAGTAGCTACGATAGCAACCGCTCTCAATACAGAGGAGAAGATGGACGAGCTGTACTACTTCCTGAAGGAGAGAAACTTCGAAGTTCCTCAACGGGAGATATGGAACGAAGTGGGGAGAATAATCAAGAAATACAAGACGGAGAAGTAAAAGACTCCCGCTCTATCACCGACAACCTCAAAGACCTTCACCGCAGTACCATTGACAAGGTGACGGAGCTGGGCAAGGTTACTGCTCAGATGCAGGCTCATATATTACGCATCGGCTCAAACCTCACACAGAGAGAGCTGTCTGCTCTTAAGATTCAGGAGATTGCAAGAAAGCTGAAGGTTGACTATGCTTCAAAGCTTGATATACACGACTTGTCGGGCAGGCTTACGGAGCTTTATACTCTCATCAACGAGGGCGGAGCATCCTATGATGTGCTTCGTGTTCATCTTGACGATATAAAGGAAAGGCTCCTGAAGGAATCAAAGTATATGAAGCCCGATATAAGCGAAGCGGCAAAGGAGAGGCTCAGAGAAATCAGGAAGACTCCCGTAAGTATAAATGAAACACAACGGGCTGAAATTCTCAGTATGTACGGCAATATGACAAATTTCAGAAGGTACACAGGTCTGCAGATAACCAAGGACGGCACGCCTCTTGAGATGCGCTGGTCTGAATGGGCCGATATGTCGGGTATGTTTGACCCTGATATTTCTGATGCGGATATGCCGATAAGACTTGCAGAAATTGTTGATTCACTCAAGAATACCTATGAGGATGAAAGCGGCTACGACCTTGATTCTGCAAGAGACCAGCTCGATGCGGATATATGTGCAGCATATCTTGAGATACCGACCGTGGCAGAGCTCGGTAACCGTTTCTTTGAAATAGAGCAGGAGCTTCTTTCGGAGCTTAAGGAGCAGAGAGAGCTTTATACAAGCACCTTCAACAAAACATATGCTCTTGCAAGGAAAGCGGCAAAGAATGACTTTGACCGTCAGCTCGTGAAGGCAAAGGCACGAATGGAAACAAGGGTACAGAATATTGCGGATACAAGAATCCGTGAAAAGAAGCGCAACCGCCTCATCAAGACAGTCAAGCGACTTGACCGCCTTCTCCGTACCCCCGGTAAGGGTGCACCGAGTGCGGGTACAAATAAGTACGGACAGGACTATGTGCATCTGACAAATATCCCCGAGGGTCTGAAGAGAACAGTTATTGATTTCTGCAGTATCTTCGTTGACAACGATGCGGGTGTATTCACCGGAAAATATACAGATAGTGATAACGTTATCAGAAAGAAAATCAATGAGCTGAGAAAGCAGTATCAGAATCTTAAGCAGAGCGATGCATATATCGGTACCTCTGTAAGTGATGAAATGACTGAAAAGCTTGAGAAGCTTCACGATATTGTGGGTGAAAAGCGGTTATCGCAGCTTACCGCCGCAGAACTTGATACGGTGAATGAAATTGCCGACCACCTTGTTGCGGTTATCAACAATGAGGTTGAGATGTGGGTGAACGGCAAGAAGACAAAGGTTGCTGACGTCGGCAGTGCTGCTCTGAATGAGCTCAGCAAGAAGGATATGAAGGGATATATCCTTGCGATGAAGGGAATTGATAAGCTTAACGTTATGAACCTGAAGCCTATCTATTTCTTTGAAAAGGTCGGCGGTACTCTTGAAACGCTCTGGAAGGATATTCTCGGCGGTCAGGATAAATATGTGCGTAATATGCAGTTCGCTCAGCAGAGATTCAGTGAGGTGTCAAAGAAGTATCACCTTCAGGAATGGATTGACGATGAAGCAATGACCTTTAAAACTGCGCAAGGGCACGAAATCAGCCTTACAAGAGGTCAGGCTCTTCTCATCTGGGCAACCTGGAAGAGAGAGGGCAAGGCAGGTAAGGACAGTAAGCATCTTTTTGAGGGTGGTATAGTTTATCCCGATGCAGTTAAGAAGGCATCCGAAAAGGGCAAGAAAAAGCTTCCCGAGGTGCTTCAGAAGGTTTACGAGGACGGTACGGCACACCGCATCCGTGTTGAGGATATGTTTAAAATTGACAAGTGGCTTACCGATGAACAGAAGAAGTATGCTGATGAGCTGGTATCCTTCCTTTCAAATGATATCGGCGCGTGGGGTAATGAAATCTCAATGCAGCTTTACGGTGTCAATAAATTCAACGAGAAGTACTATATTCCCTTCAACTCTGCGAAGAATTATCTTTACAAGGGTATGGGAGAAGAGGGTACCAAGCTTCTCAAGAGTGAGGGCTTTACCAATGAAACAAAGTGGGGCGCTGCGAATCCTCTTGTTGTTGACGATTTCACCGATGTTGTTGTTAAGCACATCGAAAGAATGAGTATGTATAACTCAATGGTTATTCCTCTTGATAACTTCTCAAGGGTATGGAATTATCAGGAAAGAGCAAATGCCGAAGGTAACGAATCAATGAAGGATGTCAAAGCGGCCTTTGAGACCGCCTGGGGCAAGGAATACAAAACCTATGTTGAGAATTTCCTCCGTGATGTAAACGGCGGTGTAATGAGTGACAGCCGTGAATTCGGTGACAAGTGGCTTTCTAAATTCAAGAAAGCGGCTGTTATGGGCTCTCTTTCTGTTATGATTCAGCAGCCTTCCGCTATCGTAAGAGCGATGAGTGAGGTTGATGTTAAGTACTTTGTTTCATCAACCTTCGGTCAGAGAAAAGCGGCATATGAGGAAGCTATGAAGTATTCGCCTGTTGCAGTACTCAAGGAAATCGGCGGCTTCGATACCGTCAGCGGTCAGAGTATGGCAGACTGGATGCTCAAGAGAGAGTATAAAGGTAAGGATAAGCTTGTAGCCTTCTTTAAGGACAGTCAGTTCCGTGACGATGTTCTTTCCTGGGGCCCTGCCTGGGCTGACCGTGTTACATGGGCGCATATATGGCTTGCCTGTAAGAATGAGGTAAGAGTTAAGAAGGGCCTTACCGGTGAGGCTTTATTGGAGGCAACGGGAGAAAGATTTACCGACGTTATCAATAAAACTCAGGTATATGACTCAGTACTTTCAAGAAGCGATGCTATGCGAAGCAAGAGTACATATATGAAAATGACAACCGCTTTTATGGCCGAGCCTACAACTCAGTGGAATATGTACGGCAGTGCAGTCAGAGATTTTAAAAACGGTAATAAAAAGAAGGCTTATGCAAAGATAGGCTCTGTGGTAGGCGCTCAGCTTCTCAATGCGGCACTTGTATCAATTATCTATGCTGCAAGAGATGACGATGAGGAAGAAACTCCTGTTGAAAAGTATATTTCTCAGTTGGTGGGTAATTTTCTCGGAAGCCTTAATCCGCTGACACTTGTACCCTTTGCGAAGGATATCATATCCCTTGTTGAAGGTTATGATGTTGAGCGAAGTGATATGAGCGTTATAGCAGACCTGATCAACTCTGTTACGAATTTATTCAATGAAAATTCCAGCTTTAAGGATAAGGCTCACGGTATTATCGGTAGCATAGGAAATGTATTCGGCATTCCTCTTAAGAATCTTCTCAGAGATATGAGCGGTACGATAAATGCGGTCAAGGGAATATCTGATATCGATGAGACCACCGGAAGCGGCATAATTGTTGCTTTAAGAGATGAGCTCGCTCAGGTTCCCGGGCGATTCGGATACGACAACAGTAAAGCCCGATATCTTTATGATGCGTTTGTGGATGGTGATGAGGGTCTGTACGCCGAATATGCTTCACGATATAAAGACGGCAAGGCTGTTAAGTCTGCTATTACGGGTCAGATTAAGGAAAGGTATGTTTCGGGTGATTTGACCGATTCTGAAGCAGAGGAGCTTCTCGGAAGGCTTGGCTACGGCAGTAATGAAGTTTATTATAAACTCCGAGAGTGGAGCTCTCCTGCTCAGGAGGAAGAGGATTCATCAGATGGCGAAGAATTTCTTACTCTTGACGGAATGAAGGAAGTAGCTTCTGAGGAAGCAGGCGGTGTCAAGTATACGTATCTGCATTATGCGATAGCTTCGGGCGACACCGCGCAGATAAAAAAGGAAGCACAAGAGCTTTACGACAGAGGAGCAGATAAGGAGAAAGTTCGTTCTTCTCTTACATCCAAATGGAAGAAGGAGTATCTTGCCGCAGATGCAAACGGAAGGGTTAAGATAAGGGCAGCCTTGTATGCAACGGGCGCTTATGACAGCCTTGCGCATCTCGATGAATATCTTAAACGCTGGAGAGAAAGTGAGCAGAAATAAACTATAAAAGAGTGGGGAGAAAATCCTCACTCTTTTTCTGTATAATTTTTTTAGAGGTGATGAAAATGAACAGCATTAAAAGAAATACTACACCTAACATAGTGGTTGAGATTGAAGATGTAAATATGGATGACGTCACCGAGGTGCGTTTTGCTTTCAAGGCGATAAACGAAGAAACCGCTCCTGAGTTGTTTCCTGAAAAAAAGTACACAAAAGCCAAGAATCCCGAGCACTTTTTTAAGATGGATGATAAGCACTTCACGGTTAATCTTAAGCTTGAGGCTGAGGAAACTATGAAAATCCCAAAGGGTCAGGTGTATATCGACGTGCTTCCCATAGCGGGAGAGGAGATCCTTGATGCAGGCGACCCGTTGTGCTTTGAGGTCAGAGGCACATACTTCAAAGAGGTGAAATAAATGGCCGTTGCAAAGGTAACAAATAGCGTATCAGCTGATGTTAAGGTCCGGACGAAAGAGGTAAGAGTTAATGCCGTCGGTTCCGTTGAGGCTTCAACCGAGGCGAGGTGTGAGCAGGAGGCCAAAACAGAAAAGGTAGTAACCTTTTTCGGTAAAGGAAAGTCAGCCTATGAGGTCGCAGAAGAAAACGGCTTTCAGGGCTCGAAGCAGGAGTGGCTTGACAGTATAAGACCAAAGGTAAGTGCTAAAAACTTAAGGTTATTGAAGCCTCTTGCAGGGAAGAAGATACTTTGTCTCGGTGACAGTATTATGGGTAACGACCAGGTTAACGGTGTACCATCTTATCTTGCGGAGTATTCAGGAGCTACCGTGTATAACGGAGGTTTCGGCGGCTCGCGCTTTGCTGTAAGAACGACCAATACAACAAATGCTTGCTTTGATTTGCCTAATATACTTGATGCAAAGTTGTCGGGGGATTGGAGTGAGCATGAGGAAAGAGCGCAGGCCGTTGCCGGTGAATCGTATACCTACAGACATTTTCCTGATACTGTGAAAATGTTGAAGGAGCTTGATTTTTCTCAGATTGATATAATAACACTTGCCTACGGTACCAATGACTGGACTAAAGAAAATTACGAGGGAGCAATTGATTATGTAGTTACTGCAATTAAAGAGTCAATAGATAAAATCCAACTCAACTGGCCGTTGATGAGGATCCTCGTAATTACTCCCATATGGAGATATCTGGAGCGCGGCACCGACGGTGATACCGAAACTAGGTACGGCGGCGGACTTACTCTTAAGGAGTGGGCAAAAAGAATTGAGGAAGCGGCAAGGGATAAACGAATAGGTGTTCTGAATGCTTATGAGAATATGCCTTTGTCAAGAAACAACGCGACAACATATTTCGATAAAAGCTCGTCAGCGGCTGACGGACTGGACCATGTGCATATCAACGAAAAGGGTAATCAGATCTATGCACAGATAATATACGGCAAGCTTTGCAGTATGTTCGCATCTTCTGTTGTGCCTGAAGAAGGAGAAGGCGGTAAAGGTCTACCGGATGTATCTGAAGATGATGATGGCAAGATCCTTCAGGTTGAAGGCGGAGAGTGGGTTGCTAAAAAGCTACCTGTATATGAGGGTGAGTATGAAGTGGTTCCCACCTTTGAAAACCAAAAAATCCCCACCAAAGAGCTTCTTATGGGTGACGATGTGACAGTGTCGGCTATTCCTGTTGTCACCGTATCGAATGCTGCAGGTGGAAATACAGTAATTATCGGAGGTTGATAAAATGGCAA
>JAFZFT010000039.1 GCA_017555765.1 Clostridia bacterium
ATCAAAGTACCCTAAGGGAGTATCCCTAATTTTAATAAGGAGGAAAACAATAATGGAACAGTGGATCATGGACAACTGGGCAGCTATCGTTGCTTTCTTTGACAAGATTTTCGGCATCGTTGAATCAATTCTCAACAAATAATTTCAGCACGTACAGTTTTAAAATTTAAATTTTAAAATTGGGAGTCACCTTTTCGGTGACTCTTAATTTTTTGTCTTTTTCCCCTTTATTTTTCATTTTGGTTGTTATATAATAAAGCAAAAGAGATATTGATTTTTACACTCGATAAGGTTCTGTCGGGTGCATTGCTGCGTGAGGTGAGTTTATGTCAGGCTTTCTGAAGGTGCTTCAGGGTAAAATTGAATACGAAAGCGTGAGAAACGCAATAGACGGCGGAAGATTACCTATGGGTATAATCGGCCTTTCACAGATACATAAGGCTCATTATATTACCTCTCTTTGTGAGCAGACGGAAAGAAAGGCTCTTATAGTCTGTCCCGATGAAGGCTCGGCGTCCAAGCTTTGCGAGGACCTTAACAGTCTTGACGAAAAGGCTCTGCTTTATGTTGCAAAGGATTTCACCTTCAGAGGTGCGGATAATAAATCCCACGAATTTGAGCAGAAGCGTATTGACGTACTCGCACGTATTGTCAGCGGGGATTACCGCTATGTTGTCTGCAGTGTTGAGGCGGCAGTACAGCTTACTCTTCCCGTTGAGGAGCTGAAAAGAAGGACTCTTGTGCTTAAGGTTGGCGAGGAAAAGACTACCCACGAGATAGTAAACACTCTTATTGCGGCGGGCTATGTAAGAACAGAGCAGGTGGAGGGCGTCGGTCAGTTTGCCCTTCGAGGCGGTATACTCGACCTTTTTGCCCCCGGCTTTTCACAGCCCTGCAGAGCGGAATTCTGGGGCGACAGTATAGATTCTCTTTCCTTCTTTGATATTGAAAGTCAGAGAAGAACCGACGTTATTGATGAATTCAGTATAACTCCCTCAACCGAGGTGCTTTTCGATTCCTTTGAGCAGACCAGAGAGCGTCTTACGGAGTTTCTTGCCACAGTAAAGGGCAAGGGCTCTGTAAAGGCGAAGCAGACCATAGGCGAGGATATTGAAAAGCTTGAGCACTTCATCCATGTGGGTGCTCCCGATAAATATTTATCTCTTGCTTACAGTGAGCTTCACACCATTTTCGACTATATGAAGGATGACCTTCTTTTCGTCAGTGAAAGCTCATCGGTAAAGCAGAAATACAACACCTTCTCTGCTCTTATGAACGAGGATATCAAGGCAATGTTCGATGAGGGCGTACTCACCAAGGGGCTTGACAGATACATTCTCACCTTCAGTGAGCTTCTTTCTCAGTACGAGAAAAGGGGAGCAATCTTCACCGATACCCTTGCAAGAGGCTCCTTTGATGTACCCGTACGTGAGCTTGTGAGTATAAATGCAAGGCTTCTTTCCCGCTGGGACGGTACTCTTTCCTATCTCGTTGAAGACCTAAAGCCCGCTTTGTATAACGGCTATACGGCTGTTGTTATGGCGGGTACGGAAAAGAGCGCCAAGGAGCTTGCCTTTGACCTTGAAACAGAGGAAATCAAGGCTCACTACTTCCCCGTTGTACCGGCGGAGTTCCCCAAGGGTACCGTTTCGGTAATAAGCGGAAGCGTTTCCTCGGGCTTTGAGTATCCGGGGGATAAGTTTACTCTTTTCTCCTACGGCAGAGCTCACCATAAGAGCGAAACCAAGCCCAAGAGAAAGTTCAAGACCGGCAGAGGGATTGCCTCTCTCGACGAAATCACGAGAGGCGACTATGTGGTACACGCAATTCACGGTATAGGCATATTCGACGGCATAAAGACTATGAATGTGGGCGGCAGAGTCAAGGACTTCATCAAGGTCAACTTCCGTGGCAGTGATGTGCTTTATGTGCCCGTAACACAGCTCGACCTTATTGCGAAATACATTTCACCCAAGGATACGGATAAGGCTATAAAGCTTAACAGACTCGGCTCCGACGAGTGGAAGAATACCCGCTCGAAGGTAAAGGCGGCAGTTAAGGATATGGCTAAGGAGCTGACAAAGCTTTACAGTGCGAGAATGAATTCCAAGGGCTTTGCCTTCTCTCCCGATATTGATATGCAGAATGACTTTGAGCGTCGCTTCGAGTTTGAAGAGACCGAGGACCAGCTCATAGCCGTAAACGAAATCAAGCAGGATATGGAAAGAAGTGCTCCTATGGACAGACTTCTTTGCGGAGATGTAGGCTTCGGCAAGACAGAGGTTGCTCTTCGTGCCGTATTCAAGTGTATTGCCGACGGAAAGCAGTGCGCTATTCTCGTACCGACAACAATACTTGCCTTCCAGCATTTTCAGACAATTAAAAAGCGCTTCGACGGCTTCCCCGTTGAGATAGAAATGCTTTCCCGCTTCCGTACACAGAGTGAGAGGACTAAAATCAAGACTCGTCTCAAGAGAGGCAGTATTGATATTATCGTGGGTACTCACTCCATAATTGCAAAGAGCGTGGAATTCAAGGATTTAGGCTTGCTCGTTGTTGACGAGGAGCAGCGCTTCGGTGTTGCACAGAAGGAAAAGCTCAAGGAAAAGTTTCCCGATGTTGACGTACTCACCCTTTCGGCAACGCCCATTCCCCGTACTCTCAATATGGCGATGACGGGCATAAGAGATATGTCTGTGCTTGAAATTGCTCCCGTGGGAAGACATCCTGTACAGAGCTATGTGGTGCCCCACGATATGGAAATACTTGCCGAGGCTATGGAAAGAGAGCTTCGCAGAGGCGGTCAGGTATACTACCTTCACAACCGTATTGAGTCCATAGATGCGAGAGTTGCTCAGATAAAAAAATACCTGCCCGATGCGAGAATAGGCATAGGACACGGTAAGATGAGCGAGGATGAGCTCAGCGAGGTTTGGAGAAAGCTTATCGAAAACGAGATTGATATTCTCGTCTGCACCACTATAATAGAAACGGGCGTTGATGTGCCCAATGCCAATACTCTCATCATCGAGGAAGCGGACAAGATGGGTCTTGCACAGCTTCATCAGATACGAGGCAGAGTAGGACGAAGCTCAAGAAGAGCATATGCCTATTTCACATACAATAAAAACAGAGAGCTTACCGAGATTGCACAGAGACGACTTTCCGCAATCAGAGAATTCACCGAATTCGGCTCGGGCTTCCGTATTGCTATGCGTGACCTTGAAATAAGAGGTGCGGGTAACATACTCGGTGCTCAGCAGCATGGTCATATGGAGGCGGTAGGCTACGAGATGTACCTCAAAATCCTCTCCGAAACCGTTGACGAGGAAAAGACGGGTATTGTCGCCGAGGAAAAGAAGGAGTGCGTTGTGGATATTTCCATCGATGCACATATTCCCGAAAGCTATATCGATGCGGTCAAAAACCGAATCGGTATGTATAAGAGAATCGCCTCAATCGAAACCGGTGAGGATGCTATGGATGTTATGGATGAATTCATCGACCGTTTCGGTGAGCCTCCCGCAAGTGTAAAGGGACTTATTGATGTTGCACTTCTCAGAGCGAAGGCGGCAAAGCTGGGTATATACGAAATCAAGCAGCAGAACGGTATGATTCTAGCCTTCGTAAGTGACCTCAAGCCCGAATTCGTCTCCGCAGTGGGACATAAGCTTCGTGGCAGAGCGATGATAAGTGCGGCAAAGAGCTCACCCTATATTTCCTTCAAGCTTCAGGGCAAGCAGCCCGTTGAGGCTATCAAGGAGCTTATCGCTGCGCTGACGGAGTAAACGATGCGCAATTCGCGATTCGCAATGCGCAATCGCGGGATAGGTATACAAAAGCAGTAAAAATCATCCCGCCGATTAAGGTTTACAACAGATATAACAGAAAAAGCAGATGTATTTCAACGGAACTTCCGAATACATCTGCTTGCCTTTTTATCGGGCTTTATTTGTTGTCTTACGGGGCGGGTAAAGCCTTTCGTATTTGAACTGTTACCCGCGATTGCGAATTGCGAATCGCACATTGCGCATTATTTTAATGCAGAATGTAGCAGTATATAGCATAAAAGTGGGTTGCACTGCCGAGGATGACGAAAATGTGGAATATGGGGTGGAGTGACGGCTTTTTTGAGCCGAGACCGCAGAGTATTGCTCCTGAAAAATAGAAAACGCTTCCGAGTACGAGCCATCTG
This sequence comes from Clostridia bacterium, assembly GCA_017555765.1. Classification (GTDB taxonomy): domain Bacteria; phylum Bacillota; class Clostridia; order Oscillospirales; family Acutalibacteraceae; genus UBA6857. Next base: position 4,196 of record JAFZFT010000039.1, read on the forward strand.
AAGCCGCCTCTGTTAAGCTCACCGAGCCTGGGTACTGCACTAAGGAGCATTGCAAGGGAGCATACTATATATACTGCCATTGTCACTACCTTTAGCTTCTCAAAAAAGAATACCTTCGAGAAGATGCCGAAAAGAGCACAGAGCCATCCGCAAAGGAATACGATTGTACCGTGGGTGGGGCTTATGTTGTAAAGGGATATAAGTGCGCAGGGTGTTGTTGTACCCGCTATGAGAAGAGGTACTGCCGAATGGTCAACAAGCCTTGCAATACGCTTCATTTCCGACACCTTAAGCCCGTGATAGACAGTTGATGCGGTATAAACAGTAAAAAGGGTTGCTCCGTAAATGAGGGCGCAGGCTGTTTCTCTCGGTGTATCCGCCTTTAAAAGCATAAGCACAATTGCCGCAAGGGAAAGTACTGCACCGAGAAGGTGAGTCAGGAAGTTATATCTTTCTGTTTTTTTGGGGTACTCTATAATTTTTACATCTTTGGCTATCATAAAATCATCTCCGCTTTTATTTTATAACACCCGCATCGGAAAATCAACAAATGATATAAAGATTGCCCGACTAATTTATCATTTTTTACAAAATTGGATAAATATTCAAAATACACTTGAAAGTTGATGTCATTTTTGTTACTATCAAAATGAGCGGAAATCGTCTGCTCGGCTAAAGCTTAAAAATACAGATATAAAAAGAGGTGCAATATGGATATTTTTAAAGTTCTCGACCTTATCGGCGGTCTTGCTCTTTTCCTTTTCGGTATGAACATAATGGGTACCGCTCTCGAAAAAAAGGCGGGCGGTCAGCTTAAAAGCGTACTCGGAAAGATGACAGACAGTCCCGTAAAGGGCTTCCTTCTCGGTACGGGTGTAACTGCGGTTATCCAGTCCTCGTCAGCTACTACCGTTATGGTTGTCGGCTTCGTTAACTCGGGTATCATGACTCTTCGTCAGTCCATCGGTGTTATCATGGGCGCTAATGTTGGTACAACAGTAACCGCATGGCTTCTTTCACTTATGGCTATCGACGGTGCGGGTACATTTATGAAGTTCCTCAAGCCCTCATCCTTTGTTCCCGTACTTGCTATTTGCGGCGTGGCTATACTTATGTTCAAAAAGAGCCATAAGAGTAAGGATACTGCTACTATTATCCTCGGCTTTGCAACTCTTATGACAGGTATGTCAATTATGTCCGACTCTGTTGCCGGTCTTAAGGATGTACCCGAATTCACAAATATGCTCACTGCATTCTCAAATCCCGCTCTGGGTGTTATTGCGGGTGCGGTTATCACTGCTATAATTCAGTCATCCTCCGCTTCTGTCGGTATTTTGCAGGCTCTTTCAGTAACAGGTGCAATTCCATTCTCAATGGCTATCCCCGTTATTATGGGTCAGGGTATCGGTACAACCGTTACTGCTCTTATCTCATCGGCAGGCGCTAACAAAAACGCAAGACGTGCGGCTTTTGCTCACTTCTATTTCAATGCAATCAGTACCCCCATACTTCTTGCTATCTTCTACGGACTCGATGCTATTATAGGCTTCGACTTCCTTGACGGCAAGGTTAACGAATTCTGGATTGCGGTTATCAATACTACCTTCAAGCTTTGCTGCGTTTGTCTCTGGATGCCCTTCACAAAGCTTCTTGAAAAGATTGCAACAGTTACAGTTAAGGATAAGGATGAAAAAGAGCATTACGAAATCCTTGACGACAGACTTCTTGCTACTCCCGCAGTTGCTGTTGAAAGATGTAAGACCGTTACAGAGAGAATGGCTGAAATTTCAAAGACCGCAATTGACGGAGCTCTGACGCTTCTCGACGGCTACGATAAGGAGCTGTACGAAAAGGTTGTCGAGTACGAAAAGAAGGCTGACCGCTATGAAGACAGACTCGGCTCATATCTTGTCAAGGTGTCCGCTACCGAGCTTTCCGATGAGGACTCAGCTGAAGCAACAAAGCTTCTTCACATCATCGGTGACCTTGAAAGAATATCCGACTATGCGGTCAATATTCTTCATTCGGTTGATGAAATCAAGGATAAGAAGCTCGAGTTCTCAGGCGAATGCCAGAAGGAGCTTGACGTTATGATTAACGCAGTAAGAGGCGTTATAGACCTTTCCTACGAGGCACTTAACACAGGCAGTCTTGAAAAGGCAATGCTTGTTGAGCCTCTCGAGCAGGTTGTTGACGACCTTAAGGATGCTCTCAAGGCAAGACACATCAAACGCCTTCAGAAGGGCGAATGTACTATCGAGCTTGGCTTCGTACTCACCGACCTTCTCACAAACCTCGAAAGAGTATCTGACCATTGCTCAAATATCGCAGGTCTTATTATCGAGATTTCACACAGAGGTATGGATATCCACAAGTACCTTAAGAAGGTTAAGAAGGGCGAAAACGACTTCAACGAAAGATACGCTGAATTCGCTAAGCAGTTCTCTCTTGAGACAGTATAATCGCACATTTATTGATAAACTATAAATAAATATTAAAAGTTAATTCTATTGACAAACTTTGTAAAGTTTGGTAATATATTTCTACGGATTAGTAAACCGAAAAAATTAGGAGGTGCAACAATGGACGCTTTAAAGACAGTTTTTGAGACAATCAAGGAAGTTCTTGCTATGATTCAGAAGTTCTTCAACGAAATCATGGGTATGGTTAAGCCTGAAGACGAAGAAGCAGCAGAAGATATCGTTGTATTCTAATTAATAAGAACCGCTACGTTGTAGCGGTTCTTTTATTTTACTTATTCCTTTGTGTTTACGATGTCTGCGATGATATCAACGCACTTTTCTTCGCCGAGCATGGCACTGTCGAGAGAGATGTGGTAGTTTTCTGTAAGACCCCATTCCTTGCCCGTGAAGTATTTGTAATTTACCCTGCGGCGGGTATCCTTTTCCTCGAGGCGCTTTTCGGGACTTTTATCCGTAACACCGTAAAGCTCGACGATTCTTTTTGCTTTGTACGCTTTAGGGGCGTGGATGAACACATTAAGACAGTCGTCTCTTTCACGAAGGATATAGTCTGCACATCTGCCGACGATGACACAGTTGCCCTTTTCGGCAAGCTCAAGTATAACCTTACACTGTGCCGCCCAGAGGTAGTCCGTTGCGCCGGGCTTACCTGATGCGTGGGGAGAGGCTGAAGAGAAGGCGTAGGAGAGTATGCTCTTTCCCGGTGCGTATTCGCCTGCATCCTCGATGAATGCGGGGTCAAAGCCTGTTTCCTTTGCGACCTCTTCAACAAGGGCGCTGTCGTAATAGGCGTATCCGAGCTTTTCTGCGAGCGCCTTTGCTATTGTTCTTCCACCTGAGCCGAACTGACGGCTGATGGTGATTATTTTCTTTTTCATATTAAGCCTCCTTTACGGGATGTCTTCATAATTATTATAGCATCGGAGTCTTTATTATCACAAGATGAAAAATAAACAAATATATTCGGTATTTTTCACATTGTGGTCTTGTGCAAAATATACATCGGGCAAATATACCATATATAGACAAAAGGGTCGCTTTTGTGACAACGGAGCGGGGGAGTGTTGCAAAGTGCTTCCTGAAGGATGTCATAGTGGCGGAAAAAAGAAAAAAATTATGTGAAAGTTTAACAAATATTCATTTTTTACTGAAAAACAGTTGACTTTACACTGCATAAAGAGTAAAATGTTCGTGAACAGTGTGGGGGAAAGTGTCCCCATAAATAATATTCAACTTTTTCGAAAGGAGAAACTACGATGAATTGGGACAACTTAATGGAAGTGTGGGCTGAGTTCCGCAGATTCTTAGACAGAGCTTTCCAGTGGCTCCAGTATGTATTCGGCGCTATCGATGAGTGGCCTCCTGTAGACTACCCCGAAATCGATGCATAATAAAGTTTAAATCGACTTTGAAAGGAGAATTTAACTATGGATTGGCCTGTAATTGAAGATATTTATCTTGTATTTACCAGAATTTTTGATGGTTTCCTTAAGTTCCTTTACAATGCTTTCGGCAAGAAGGACGCAGAATAATCAGAAATAACAAAAGCCCCGCAGATATCTGCGGGGTTTACTTTTTTATCTGCACCTTTTTCGTTTGATAAGCTCTTCACAGAGGAAGAAAATAATACACCCTGCACCGTAGCAGATTATATCTGCAAGGGAAAATGTCCGTCCGAGAAGTACGGAAAAAAAGCGGTTATCGGAAAGACCAAGAAGGGCAACAAAGTCGAAATACTGCCCGATTTCCACAAGGGCGGAAAAGATGAATACAAGCAGTGGCAGAAGCCTTGTCTCAAAGGGGGTAACGGCTCTCAAAAGCAGGCAGATAACCACCGTAACAAGCACATCGCCCACATAAGGGCGTATAAAATTATCCCTGACGAAAAGGGCAATCAGCACCTCAATTGCAAGAAAAAGCAGGAAAAGGAGCATATATGTAAGTCTGCGTTTGCATTTCATTTTATCACTTCCTGAAACAATTATATTACACTTAGAAGTAATTTGCAAGTCTATGGTTGACACTGACGCGGAATGTGATAAAATAGTAGTATAAACACAAAGGAGAAATACCATGCTTGATTTTTTGAATAAGGTTGATATCGTCCCCGAACGCTTTTACGGTGACACCATGAGAGGCGAGGTTGAGCCCTACCTTCAGAAGAAGGGGAGAATGGGTGAGCTTTTCGCTTCCGACGGCACTAAGCTTCATTATGAGGCCTACGAAAAGCTGCTTTCAAGGGGCAGTATAGTTATCCTTCACGGCTTCACCGAAAGTGCGGAGAAATTCCGTGAGGTGGCTTATTATCTTCGCAAGGCGGGTTACAGTGTTTTCGTACCCGATATGAGAGGTCACGGCAAGTCCGCCCACAAGTCGAAGAAGACTGAAAGGGTTGAAATCGACTCCTTTGAACGCTATGCGGATGACCTTCACCTTTTCATTGAAAGCGTTGTAAAGCCTGCTACCGTCAGCGGCAAGGTGTATATTTACTCCCACTCTCTCGGCAGTACTGTGGCACTGCTTTATATGATGAAGCATTCTCATACCGTACAGAAGGCGGTGCTCTCTTCACCGATGATATGCGGCAATATGGGTATGCCTGTGGCTGTTGCGGGTACTGTTGCAAAGCTTTTGTGTGCCCTTGGCGGCAGTACTGTATCGGCACCCGGAAGATGCGTATTTGACTCCTCACAGACCGCAGAAAAGAGTGATGCGGTAAGCCCCGAACGCTTCAGCTACTACCACGAAAAGAGAAAAAGAGAGCCTCTTTATCAGACGAGCGGACCTTCATTCGGTTGGGTCAAGGCTTCAATCGAGGCTAGGGACAGAATTCTTTCCGACGAGGGGATAAAGAAGCTTCGTGGGAAGATGCTTATTTTCAAGCCTGAGGAGGACAGACAGCTTCTCGGCGATTACACAGACAAATTTGCCGAAAAGGCGCATATAAAAATCAAGAAGGTGAAAAACTCACGTCACGAGATATTTATGAGCGGCGACGAAACTCTCAGCTGGTATTACGGCGAGATTCTTGAGTTTTTCTCGGAGCTTTAATAAAAAAGGACTGTTGGAGAGCAACAGTCCTTTTTTAGTTAGGGATTAGGGACTGACTTTGTCAGCGGTGAAATATCTGCTTTGCAGATGTGAAATGTGCCTTCGGCCTTCCGTAAGGTTTATTGATAGTTGGGTGCTTTTAAAATGGGTAAATGCACTCTGTTGGTCGCTCCATGAAAAAAGATGACGAAGGCGGGCTGATTTTAACTGAAAAGTACAACCTTTCGCAAGCGTCAGGCATCTGCGGTATCAGCGAAGTCGAAGCTTTGGTGTGCGGTAAAAGCACAACCGAATCGCTTCGTAGTCTTCTTTTTTCAGGCGGGAAATCTCTTACGGAAAAGCACTCTTTTTGATGTACGAAAAAAAGAGCGCTTTGCA
>JAFZFT010000040.1 GCA_017555765.1 Clostridia bacterium
CTTGATACATGGTTCTCTTCAGCTCTCTGGCCCTTCTCAACACTTGGCTGGCCCGAAAAGACCCCCGAGCTTATGCACTATTATCCCACAAGCACTCTCGTAACAGGCTACGATATCATCTTCTTCTGGGTTGCAAGAATGATTTTCTCCGCTTGCGAGCAGATGGGTCAGGTTCCCTTTGATACAGTATTCATCCACGGTATCGTTCGTGACGAGCTTGGCAGAAAGATGTCTAAGTCACTCGGTAACGGTATTGATCCTCTTCTTGTTATTGATAAGTACGGCGCTGACGCGCTCCGCTTTACCCTTGCAACAGGTAACAGCCCCGGAAACGATATGAGATATTCAGATAAGAAGGTTGAGGCTTCAAGAAACTTCGCAAACAAGATCTGGAATGCAGCACGCTTCATTCTTATGAATCTTGACGAAAACGAGCCCGCACCTCACATTCCTGAAAATCTTGCACTTGAAGATAAGTGGATTCTTTCACAGTTCAACTCACTTGCTAAGGAGGTTACCGATAACCTCGATAAGTTCGAGCTCGGTATCGCAGTACAGAAGCTTTATGACTTCATCTGGGACCTCTTCTGCGACTGGTTCATTGAGCTTGCAAAGATCAGACTTCAGAAGGGCGGCGACGAGGCTAAGACCGCAAAGGCAGTTCTCGTTTACGTTATGAGTGAAACTCTCAAGCTTCTTCATCCCTTTATGCCCTTCATCACAGAAGAAATCTGGCAGACTCTTCCCCACGACGGTGAGACAATTATGAAGTCTGCTTGGCCCGTATTCAATGATGCTCTTGTATTCACCGAGGACGAGGCAAAGATGGATATCATTATGGATGCTATCCGTGCAGTGCGTAACAGAAGAGCTGAAATGAACGTACCGCCCTCAAGAAAGGCACACGTTTATATCGCAACTGAGAAGAAGGATATCTTCGAAACTGCTGTTGTATTTATGCAGAAGCTCGCTTCAGCCTCCGATGTTACAGTTGGCGAAGCCTTCAATATTGAGGGTAGCGTAAGCATCGTTACCGCTGATGCAAAGATTTACATCCCTATGGGCGACCTCGTTGACTTTGAGGCTGAAAGAAAGCGTCTTCTCAAGGAAAAGGAAGCAGCAGAAAAGAAGCTCGCACAGATTAACGGCAAGCTTAATAATCCCGGCTTCCTTGCAAAGGCACCTGAGGCGGTTATCGAAGGTCAGAAGGCTGATGCAGAAAAGCTCACAGAAAAAATCAAGATGATTGACGAAAGTCTCGCATCACTTCAGTAATCTTAAAAGAACAGACCGCTTGGTCTGTTCTTTTTGATTACAATGCACCGACAGATACAATTTATGATGAAATCAATTCATGCGTCAGCAATTCATGGCAAAGCCGATTTTTTTCACTTGCAAAAATTGAGATGCTGCTGATTCCTTTTCTTCGTTTACAGCTTTGTTTTTAAGCCTGACCTGACAATCAAGAACAGATGGAGTATATTACTTCCTCTGTCCTTACTGCTTTTTTGTCAGATATACCCGAATTAAGTTGACAAATGCAGCTTTGAGGAATATAATTCACTTTAATAGTGAAAATCAAAAAAAGGAGAGAAAAATTATGAGCTTTTGTGGAAATTGCGGTCAGAAAAATGATGACGGTTCAAAATTTTGCTTCCATTGCGGTTCACCTTTGGCAGAAGAGCCGTCGACCGTTGAGGCACCTGTGAATATACCCGGTGTTGATTATACACACGAGATACCCTCTGCAGAAAAAACTGAAGAGCCGGGAGCAGTAGGCGGAAACGGTGTTACAGATATAACAGAGGGTGCAGACATTCACGAAATTCCTCCCGAGGTATATCCTCCCAACGACGAAGGAGCATATCAGCCTCCCGTTAAAAAGAAAAACAGCAAGACGCCTATAATTATTGCGGCTGCAGTTGTTGTAATTCTTGCCGTTGTTGCAGCGGTACTTATCCTTACACATACAATATGCCTTTTCCATGAATATTCCGAGCCCACCTGCGAGGAAGCGGCGACGTGTGTTTACTGCGAAAAGGAAGGTGATTCAGCGCTCGGCCATGCTTGGACAGACGCTACATGTGAAGTACCTAAGACCTGTATCCGTTGTCAGAAGACTGAGGGAGACAAGCTTCCTCACAGCTGGAAGGATGCAACCTGCGTTGCTCCTAAATTCTGCGAAAACTGCAGTATAGCTGAGGGTGAAGCTCTCGGTCACGAGTGGCAGGGCGGCAGCTGTACTGAGCCCGGCAGATGCGTCCGTTGCGGAATTGAAGGTGATGAGCCTGCAGGACATATCGATGGTGAGTGGGTAGTTGATACAGAGGCGACTCTTGTAAAAGGCGGCAGTGAAAGTCTTCTCTGTGCTGAATGTGACGAAGTAATTGATACAAGAATGACAATTGCTAAGGATCCTGCAGTTAACGGTACGGCATTCAACTTTACAGAGGCAGAATTTGTCGAGTGGCTTGAAGTGTATCTTGGCTTTTCGATAATAGATTCCTCAGCCGGTGAAGTTTATTCCTTCGTAACCTCAGCCGGCGGATACAAGGGAGATATTGCTGTTGAATGCGATGAAACCGGAAACGTCTATGCCATAGGCATTCTTATGGATGATGCTACAACAACAATCACTACAGCAATGGGTCTTGCAAGCAACATAAATCCTGTGTTCTATTACGGTGAAGATGATATTGCCGCAGTTTACGAAGACGGATATTATACAGACGCTCTTCTGACTGTCGCTTATGATGACAGTGATGGCTTCTGTATTGCAGTAATTGCTCCCGAAGCATGGTTTAACGAATAATCAAAAACATAAAGGACAGAGACTCAAGCCTCTGTCCTTGCTTTTTTATACACCAATATATTCAAATCTCTTGAATACCTTGCCATCACGCTCAACGGTTTCATTCCACATTGAAGCAGGTCTGACCCAAAGACCACCCTCGCCGTAAAGCGCCTTGTAAACAACCATATCCTCGGTTGTCTCGCTGTGCTTTGCGATGGCTATTACTTCGTATTCATTACCCTTGAAATGACGGTATTTGCCAAGTTTTATTTCTTCCATAAACAGTTCTGTCACGGGTACAAGGCTCAGAGTATTTACACCTATAGCGTGTCGACCCTCAGTTCTTGGCTCTTGACCCTTGACCCTCCTTACTTCATCAGCTTTCCGTACTTGATCTTATTGATAACAAAGCCGAAGCCGAGCCAGAGAAGAATAATCGGAAGGAAAATGAGCACAAGAAGTGCGAGAGTGATAACCACGCCGAGACCCTTGTTGCTCTTTACGAAGCCTGCCTTGCCGTCCATAGGCTCGGGGATGTTGTCATAAAGGTTAAGTACTGCCTTTTCGTCGCAGATGCCGGGATTGTAAAGAAGAGGCTCCACGAGGCTCTGCACAGATTCTGCTCCCTTGACGAGCTTGCTGATTTTCACACCGAAAAGCTTTAAGAGACTATCGATGATTGCGAGCACGCCCATTGTGATTTTGTACTCTGCCGTATCAGGTGAGTAGGGGCTGTCTCCGCCGTAAAGATTACGCACGAGAGAAACGATGAAGTCAACCACACGCTGATCTTTAATGTGAGCGTAATCCTTCTTTTTGAGACCGCTTTCCTTTTTGACGAGCTTTGCGATAGTACCGATTTTAAGCTTGCCTAAAAGCTTTGCAAAGGGCTTGATAATCCAGCCGATTTTGTAAATAAGCTTTTCCTTGACGCTGAAGGCGGTAGCAAGTCTTGCAAGCTCGGGAATATCCTTACCTGCCGCATCAATAACACGTCGGATCATACCGAAAAATTTGTCCTCAAGGTGATCCTTAAGGCATCTTCCGTCAACATCGTACTCTACATCAGCACTCTTAACGTCAATCTTGCCCTCTGCGGGGTAGAAGGTAACCTGACGGAAGGTTGCGGGATAGCCGATTGCGGCTGCGGTTGTGATGTCATAGAAAACCTTGCCCTCATCAGTGATTCTGTAGGAAATATCCTGCATATGAGTGTGACCTGTGAAGATATAGTTTACACCCATTTTGGTGAACTGATCAATTCTCAGAAGGGGATCCTTCATGATGTTACCGCCACCGATAATTGTATAGAAGGGGGAAGGAGAGAGCATAGGATGATGAGTCATCGGGATAATAAACTGACCCTTTTCGTTAGCGTCCTTAATCTGCTCTGAAATCCATTCGAAGCATTCGTCGGAGAATCCGCTTCCGTTTTTGCGGTTGCTGTCGTCGTTGAGAGCGAAAAGGCGGTAGCCGTCGCAAAGCTGCACAACATAAGACATACTCTCACGGTGTACTGCAATAGCTTCATCAGGACCGAATTCACGGTACATATCATAAAGCTCATCACGCTTTACGGAGGGCACCTGAACAATTTCGTCGCCGTCAAACTTTCTTGTTACGTCACCGTCGTGATAGTCGTGAGTAGCTGTGATAACATAAACCTTCTTGCCTCTTTCCTTGATTGAGCGAAGAAGCTTTACTGCACCCTCGTGTGCCTCTCTTTCAGCCTTGGTAGTGATATCACCCGAAACGAGCACGATATCACTGTCATCATTTACCAGCTGGTCTGCGAGAGAATAAAGAATTTCCTCACATCTGACAAGATCGTTGGGAGTTTTTGCGTTTTCCTTTTCGAAGGCCTTACCACTTGTACCTGTTTCCTTTGAGTAGTAGTGAATATCGGAAATTATATTCACCTTTAAGGGCTTGATGTTTTCGTACATAGATTTATTCTCCTTGGTTTTGTGTTTTTATATCAGGGCGTTTCAACAACTCCTACAAATAAAGGCATTCCTGAATAGCCCGTTATTACAAATATAAAGGGTCTGTCGAGGGTGAAGTCAATCTCCTCATCTTCCGGCATTGCGGAACCGGCATTGAGTATAAGCTCTGTGTATGATGCCGCAACACAACCCGTTTCGTCAATTTTAACTCTTGAATTCTGATTGGCACGGCTGAGGTAAATTTCACTGTTGTCACCGCTCAGTATTGAAAAATCTGCTTTTCTCATATCAAAAACGTCGGTTACACCGAGAGCCTTGATATCTCCGGTAAGGTCTGTGCCTGAGCTTACGTCAAACTTTGGTACGGATAAATTGATTTGAGTATATTTTCTGTTTTCGTATTCGTAAGGCTCTGAGATGATTGTGAATATTTCTTCATTGTTCAAAATCTTATCAACGCTTACGTTTTCATCAGGCAGGAAAAACCACATTGAGCCGCTTTCTGAAAAGTATAATCTTGCTGCAGAGAAATTTTCCTCCCAATAGTATATGTCTTGATAGGTTTTGTTCATAAACTCGTGTTCAATATCACCCTGCTGAGCGTGAAATACCTCTGTAGTGTTGTTTTTTTCTGAAAAGGGCGATGACCACTGTGCCTCAAAATAGACAGTTGTAAAAAGTCCTAATACTGTTTCGGGGTCAAATTTCGATGTGTCGGTATAATCGGTAAGAAGATTACCCGTGTTGTGGTTCAGCCAATCCTGCAGTACCTTGTCATATTCATCACTGCCCATTTCACCCGAAAAGGATGATGAATAATAATTGTCTGCGAGGCTTTTCAGCGTAGCCTCGTTGTATGGAAGGTCCTTATCAAGCCACATCGACGAAGCGAGAAGGCTTTTTGACAGACCGTCATCACAGAAATTAAGGTTCCATACTGCGTGAGCCTGAGTTCGTAGCTCTTCAATGCTGTTGTAGCCTAAAAGGTCAAGAATCTGCTTTCTTGAGTTGCCGTCTGTGGTCTCTGCAAGCATACCGAGAGCCAGATAGAGGCTGACGGGGGAGTAAACACGGTTTTTAGCTTCTTTGCCGCTGAGTATCTGTACGGTTGATTTTTGGAAAAAGCCGTCAAGACCATCACTGTAGCCTTCATACTGACCGTAATGCTCACGGCGGCTTTCATAATAATCCGATTCTCCGAACTTAGCCATTTCCGGGTATTCGGGAACAGCAATAGCCATAGGCGATATATATAAGGTTAAGGGAGAGTTCGGGTTATATTGAGGATATACGCTTCCCGGAGGATCGTATGATATAATGCGTGCAAATACATTCAATACCATAACTACTGCCAATACCGCCGCAACAGTTTTTAAGACTATTACCTTTTTACTTTTCTTTTTCACTGAAGGCATTGATTTTTCAATAAAGCCTTCGTCAACAAATTCTATTGCGTTTAAAATATCGTTACTTTTCATACCTCGACGCCCTCCTTGGCTAAATAATCTTTCAGAGTTTCACGAAGTCTTAAAAGTATCATTTTTACATTGCTCTGGCTGAGCTTGTGCTGAGCGGCAATTTCCTTTATCGGGCAAAGATACCAATATCTCTGCATAAATATTGTCGCTTTTTCTTCTTCAAGAGAGTAAAGAAAGCCGTTGACGATTTCTGCAAGCTCAAGTGCTTCAATGCTTGCTTCATTCTTCATACTGTCGGGAATACAGTATGAAAGCTCATCCAGAACAAGCTCCTTTTCACCGCTGCCCCTCTTTCTTGCTCTGCGCTTTTCATATCTGTTGAGTGAAAGATTGCGAACTATCCTTGCAAGATAGGCAAAGAGACATTTAGGTATTATCGGTGGGATAGAGTTCCAGAGTTTGAGATAGCTGTCTAACACACATTCCTCACTGTCCTCACGGCTTCTGAGAATCCGATAGGCTATACCGTGGCAGGCGGTGCCGTATTTAACCTCAGTTTCCGTTATAGCAGCTTCGTTTTTTGTCAAATACAGCTCGATTATCTGACTATCATCCATATTTATCAACTCCTTTTCTGCCTTTTAAGACTTCATCTATAAAGACAGAAAAAATGTATGGCAGGTCACATTTTCGTTATTTTTTTCTTATGATTATTTTATGTGTGCTTCTGTTTTCTGCAGTGATTTCCACCGTCACAGCACCCTTGTCACACTCAGCCTTGATTTCCTCACCGTCAAGAGTACAGATATACTCCGCACCCTCCTTCATAACGGCAAGAAGGATGAACTTCTCATTCTGACCGTAGTAGGTAAGGTCGATTTCAGCCTCGGTCTTATCCTCGTTGAAGTGCGCCATTTCAAGGTAGGTGTCAAAGCCTACGTTTACGGTGCCGGGAGCGTAGTAAGCCTTGAGCCACATAATAAGAGGAGTTGAAAGTCCGCCGAAGTTGTGGAACCAGCCGCCGAGACCAGTAACGGTGTTAACCATTTCAAAGGTGTAGTAAGTGCTTTCAACCTCACGCTTCCAGATGTTGAGTGCGAGGTGAGCGATATCCTTTGCAATGTCAGCTCTGCCGCAGTCAAGCATGCTCTTCCAGATAAACCACTGATGGGGGAACCA
>JAFZFT010000041.1 GCA_017555765.1 Clostridia bacterium
TAGTCACTGTAAATGCCGTACTTGAGCTGTACACCGAAGGCTTTGAAGAATTCCTCGTACTTTTCGCGGTCAGTACGGAGCATTTTTTCAAGCTCTGATTTAATTTTCTTTTCTATATTCTTTGCAATAATCTTCAGAAGATGATCCTGCTGAAGTGTCTCTCTTGAGATATTGAGTGTAAGGTCGGCAGAATCCACAAGACCCTTCACAAAGGAGAAGTAATCAGGAAGAAGCTCCTTGCATTTTTCCATAATAACAACGCCGTTTGTATAAAGTGCAAGTCCCTTTTCAAAATCCTTTGAGTAATAGTCAAAGGGAGCGCGAGCAGGGATAAAAAGAAGAGCGTCGTAGGAAATCTGTCCCTCGGTTTTTGAGTGGATGGTTTTAAGAGGCGCTTCAAAATCGTAGAACTTTGACTGATAGAAGCCGTTATAATCTTCATCAGTAATTTCGCTCTTGCTCTTTCTCCAGAGAGGAACCATTGAGTTGAGCTGAGTTGCTTCCTTTACGGTTTCATACTCGTTTTCAGTACCTTCCTTAAGCTCTGTTCTTTCCATATCGAGCATAATAGGATAGCGGATATAGTCGGAATATCTTGAAACTATCTGCTGAATTGTATACTGACCGAGATACTTATCGTAATCCTCGTTTTCGGTATTTTCCTTGATATGAAGAGTAATTACGGTACCTGCCTCATCCTTCTCTGCGGGAGCAAGGGTATAACCGTCCACACCCTCGGATTCCCATCTGAAGGCTTCACTGCTGCCCTGTGCCTTTGAAAGCACAGTAACCTTATCACTAACCATAAACGCCGAGTAGAAGCCGACACCGAACTGACCGATGATTTCAACCTCACTTCCCTTTTCAACACCGCTCTTGAAATCGAGTGAGCCGCTCTTGGCAATTGTGCCGAGATTTGTCTCAAGCTCCTTTTCACTCATACCACAGCCGTTGTCAATTATAGTAAGAAGTCTGTTTTCCTTATCAATTTCGATTTTAATTTTATAATTCTCTCTGTCGAGACCTGTTTCGCCCTCATTCATAGCATTGTAGTAACGCTTATCGAGAGCATCACTTGCATTGGAGATGAGCTCACGAAGGAAAATATCTTTATGGGTATAGATTGAGTTAATCATCATATCCATAAGCTTTTTTGACTCTGCTTTAAACTGTTTCTTTGCCATAACAATTACCTCCGCTTAACTATTTTAGCACTCTCACACGTCGAGTGCTAATTTATATTATATACCAATATTTGGGTTTGTCAAGAGATTTTTGAGTAGGAAAAAGTAAAAGAGGCTGTCGCACCGCAGTGAAACAACCTCTTATCATCGGATAATTCATTTAGTTCCCATATAAATCTTTTCAACAGAATCATCATAGATTTTTATAATTTCTTTCAAATATGCATCGTCGCCGTTTTTTACAGAGTGATACACCTCATTGAAATTTTCAAGCGCATAGACATAATCAAACTCATTCGGTCGGTAATATATTAATGTCCTTTTTGCATAATAGAGAGCATCCTCATATTTGCCTTCATCGAAAGCCAACCTGCACAGGGTTTCGGCATAAAAAAATTCTATTGTACCATGTACGAAGAACTCTTTCAGATAAGTATACAGACTGACATCATCGTCAGACGCCATTCTGCTTCTGCACTTTTTATTAAAAACAGGGTCATAAAACAGCTCATAAAAGAAAGCAAGCAGATTATTTACGACACGAATATCGTCGCTGTCGTCAATTTTATAAAACCTATGCTTATTATAATCCATAACATTGCAGAGTGAACAGGCAACATCCGCATCCTTAAAAATATCCTTCATATCCTTCGGAGTTAAATCCTTATCCCAATATACTACATCACAGTAAATATCATAAAATATTCTGTCAGATGCTACATAACAAGCACCGTCATTTTCTATTGAACTTTTCATATCCTTATATGAAGGATGTCTGTCTCTTTCAACAGACACAAGCGCATAACAGTTTGTACCGTCTATTTTTTTGACGCAGGTATGACCACATTTGCTAAAACCTAAAGTATTAAGATGCTTGTATATAAGCTTTTTAACCGCCATAATAACCACTCCTTTTATAATAATCCACAGCGAGAGTTTTCGTCGGAAATGTGAAGTATACCAAATTGAAATGTTAGCGTTTTATTTTGTCACGATATTATCTGACTGCTTCCGGTAAGCAATATTTTATACCTGATATTTTATTTCACCGCCGATAATAGTTTTTTCAACATTGAATTCACCGTCAGTAATGATAATATCGGCATCCTTGCCTATCTCAAGTGAGCCCTTTGTCTTTTCAAATCCCAATGTTGTAGCAGGATTAAGAGATGCACAGTTCACACACTCATAAAGAGGTATATCCGAATTGGTATAAACATTCCATACACCTTTGTTGAGCTTAAGGACGCTACCTGCTACAGTACCGTCTTCAAGACGACAGACAATACCCTTATAGATAATCTTCTGGCCGCCGAGAGTATACTCACCCTCGGGAAGTCCTCCTGCGGGAAGGCAGTCTGTAATAAAGCAGAG
Source organism: Clostridia bacterium (assembly GCA_017555765.1). GTDB lineage: Bacteria > Bacillota > Clostridia > Oscillospirales > Acutalibacteraceae > UBA6857. The sequence continues at coordinate 2,559 of JAFZFT010000041.1, forward strand.
CCTTCTGCCTTTAAGACGCCAGAGCATATTATAAAGCGCAGTATCAACGTGGAAGGTATCAACAATAAGCTCACAGCTGATATCCGAATTAAATGTAGCGGTAACTACACCGGGTGCTCTGTGAGCGTGAGGTGTCATTGCATTATAAAGATGTGTAACATGGCTTACGCCCGCATTCACACTTGCCATAGCAGTTTCGTAATCTGCAGAGGTATGTCCCATTGAAATAACAACATCCGTATCTCTTTTGATTTCACGGATAGCGGCAAAGTCATTTTCATCACATTCAGGAGCAAGTGTAATTGACTTGATAATGTCAGCGTACTCTTTTACAAACTTTGCATCAGGCTTAAGGATGTACTTTGCATCCTGAGCACCCTTTTTGCTTTCGCTGATAAAGGGTCCCTCGGCGTGACATCCGAGAATAGTACTGCCCTGCCATGTTTTGCTTTCTTCCTTAAGACTGCGGCAAACCTCAAGCGCCTTGCGGATAATTTTCATATCCTCGGTCATAGTTGTAGGAAGATAACCGGTAACACCGTTAGCAAGAAGACCTTCGGAAATAATACGGATACTCTCCTCTTCGCCGTCACAGACGTCCTTACCGAGATAGCCGTGAATATGCATATCAATAAGACCGGGAGCAACATATCCGCCCTTCGCATCGATAATTTCAGCATCTGCAGGCACATTATCCACAGGTACTATACCTTCAATAACATCAGAGTAAAGCAAAGCATAATTTTCGACAATTCTGTCCTTGAGAATAATTTTTCCGCCAATAATCGCTTTCATTGAATCACTTCCGTTTTCTTTAATTTCGATAGTTATAATTATATCAATGTAAAACTACCAATGTCAAGAGCGTAAGCAATAAAAAAGGAACGCAACAAGCGTTCCTTTGATTTATTATTTTCATAATTTATTTTGCGCACTTCTGGCAAGCAGTTCTTGAACCGACTTCATCCATCGTTACCTCGTAACTGTTTTTACCGCCACACTCTGCATCATAGTGATATCTCTGTCCCTTCGGAGTTATGTACACTCTTCTTTCCACCGGTCTGTCGCCAATAACATTAGATTCAGAAGTTGTGGTCTCTTTTTCTGTTGTAGTTTCTGCTTCAGTTGTTGTTACAAGCTCTGTAGTGGTTTCTTTCTCGGTTGTTATTTCCTCAACTACATCACCTATAACTACATCTCCGGGTAAGGAGTCTCCGAAAACCTGGGTAGTATTTTCAACGGGAACCTCTGTACTGCTCAAAGTAGTGTCTTCCTGTGTTTCCTCAGTAATTTCCTGAGTAGTATTTTCTTCTGTTACGGGTACATTTTCCTGAGTTGTAATCTCCTGCTGACTTGTTGTTTCATTATCAGCATCGCCGCTTGCAGGTGTATCACTCTCTTCCGAATTTCCACCGAAAATTAAAAGCGCACCCAAAATTATAACCAATAATAAAATTATTTTCCTGCTTTTCTTACGTGATTTCTTACTCATTGTTTTTCTCTCCTTTATTTAATCGTCCTCGACAGTACTTAAGTTCGGTACTGTACATTTAAGTTTTAGGTTTGTTATGCTATCAGCACCTAATACTGACAATAATACACTACGCTCAATGTAAAGTCAATAGAATAATGTTGCTATAACATAAAACTCCCGCTATATATGATATCTTTGCCAATAAAAATTACCGCACCCATTTCGGATGCGGCAATTTTTCATAATGAGGTTACTTCATATTTCTTTCATATGATTCGATCATTTTCTTAACCATCTGACCGCCTACTGAACCTGCTTCACGAGATGTGAGGTCACCATTGTAGCCGTTCTTAAGGTTAACACCCACTTCAGAAGCAGCCTCCATCTTAAACTTGTCAAGAGCACTTCTTGCTTCAGGTACCATACCCTTTGAATTCTTAGCCATTACAAATACACTCCTTTTCGAAAACTTTTTGCGTTTGCAAATATATTTTGTGACAATCAGTCAATTATATAAGTGTAAGTATTTGGTATTGAGCACTCAAGCTTAAAATATATTTTTTAATAATATTTTAAAGTAATTATTAATTTTAAATACTATAATATAAATTTAACAGTACAATGTTAACCATATAATTTATGAAGAGGATGATCTGATGCTTCAACTTTACAACATCAATAAAAAGTATGTTACGGGCGGAATGACGCAAAACGCTCTTAACAACCTCAATCTTTGTCTCAGAGACAATGAGTTTGTTGCCATACTCGGCCCAAGCGGCTCGGGTAAAACTACACTACTTAACATCATTGGCGGTCTTGATCAGTACGATAGCGGCGATCTCGTAATCAATGGTGCTTCTACTCAGCATTACGGAGACAGAGAATGGGACTCTTACAGAAACCACACAATCGGTTTTGTTTTTCAGAGCTATAATCTCATTCCCCATCAGACAGTACTTTCAAACGTTGAGCTTGCACTTACAATATCAGGTATTTCAAAAACAGAGCGTAGAGAGCGAGCGATAAAAGCACTGGAAGAAGTAGGACTCGGTGCTCATATTCACAAAAAACCGAATCAGATGTCAGGCGGACAGATGCAGAGAGTTGCTTTAGCTCGTGCACTCGTCAACAATCCCGATATACTTCTTGCAGACGAGCCTACCGGTGCTCTTGACAGTGATACCAGCATTCAGGTCATGGAGCTTCTTAAAGAAGTCGCCAAAGACAGACTTGTTGTAATGGTAACTCATAATCCGGAGCTCGCTGAAGAGTACGCAAACAGAATCGTACGCCTCAAAGATGGTGTAATAATAGAGGATACAAATCCGTATGTGATATCTCAGGATGATTTTAAAAACATCAAGGTTCACGACAACGGAAAAGCGTCAATGTCCTTTCTTACAGCTCTGCAGCTCAGCTTCAACAATCTTAAAACAAAGCTTGCAAGAACGTTGCTCACATCTTTTGCCGGATCCATCGGTATTATAGGCATCGCAATGATTCTCGCAATGTCAGCGGGTGTTAACTCCTACATTTCAAGCATACAGAAGGATATGATGACGGCCTACCCCATTACAATATCCGCTCAGACAATGGATACATCCCTAATGCAGGAAAGCAGCATGGCGATGATGGGAAATATCGATATTGACAAAGAGTACGACGGAATATATGCAGGCTATACCACAGTGCAAGCATCCGCGATGATGACATCCGTTATTAAGGATAATGACCTTAAGGCATTCAAGGCTTATCTTGATAATCCTAGCAATGAAATTCATCAATATCTTGGTGACAGTGGAATTGTATATAGCTACAACCTTAATTTCGAAATATACTCATACGACCCCGACGGAAACATTATTGCAAGTAATGCGGATGTCACCGCTTTGAACTCTACAGCCTCCGCACTTTCAGATATGGGCTTCGATATGAGCACGAGCATGTCAATGTTCCGTTCCTTAATTTCAAGCATAGTAGGTGTAACCTCAAACGGTGCTGAAAACTTCTCTGAGCTTCTCCCCGGCGGAAATGGTGAAGCAATCAGCGAATCAGTAAAAGATGCATACGACCTTCTTTACGGAAAATGGCCTGAAAACTACGATGAAGTTGTTCTTGTCCTCGACTATTTCAACGCAATCGACGTCGCTTATCTTTATCAGCTCGGTATTATTACCTCTGATGTGTACCGCGAAATTTCAGATAAATTTTCAAGCGGTGAAGAAGTAGAACCTCTCAACTGGGACTACAAGTCTCTTTGCGACAAAACCTTCTACCTCGTTCCCTCAAGTAACAGATACGTTCTCAATGAAGACGGAACATACAGCTACAACAATACAGACGATATGTCAGCACTTCTTGATTCGGCTATACCTCTTAAAGTATGCGGTGTAATCAAGCCTGATCCCGAATCAACAAACGCTACCATTCTCACACCCGTTGCATATACCTCAAATCTTACAGATTACCTTGTTTCCTACGCAGAGCAGAGCGAGGTTGTAAAAGCTCAGCAGGCAAATCCCGATATAAACATTCTTACAGGCACTTCATTCGGTCCTATCAGCGACGAAGAAAAAATCGCACAGGCACGTGAGTATCTTGCATCATTAGAAGGTCAGGAAAAATCATCAATGTATACAATCATAATGATGTTGACCGCAGGACAAACCTCAACCGGTACTGCTACAGAAGAAGAGGAAGAAGATCCTTTCGCCGCATTCCTTGAAACAATCGGTGTTGGCGGAGAGGATGGATTATTCGGTCAGATAGAAACAATTATGTCTATGGCTGATATGCTCACAGGTAACGGTCTTGACAACTGGCTTGAAAACGAAGCCGACGATAAAACACTTTTATATATTTACAACGAATATCTCGGCAGCTTCTCCTATGAATCAAACCTCGAAACATTCGGCAAAATCAACTACGATTCTCCATCAGCGATAAGCATTTACACTGACAGCTTCGAGGCAAAAGAAGGAGTTGCTGAATGCATCGAAAACTATAACGCATCAGTAGACGAAGATTCACAGATCCTTTATTCTGATACAATTGCAATGATTACAGATTCTATCACATCAATCGTTGATGTTGTTTCTTATGTTCTTATCGCTTTCGTTGCAGTTTCACTTGTTGTTTCATCAATTATGATTGGTATAATAACCTACATTTCCGTTCTTGAGAGAACAAAGGAAATCGGTATACTCCGCTCGATCGGTGCTTCAAAGGCTAATATTTCACAAGTATTCAACGCAGAAACACTTATAATCGGCTTCTGTTCAGGTGGTCTCGGTATTTTAATTACTCAGCTGCTGATAATACCTGTAAATGCAATAATACATTCACTTACAGGCAATATGAATGTCAGCGCACAGCTCCCCTTTATAAGCGCTGTCGTACTGATACTTCTCAGCGTAATACTCACACTTATCGGCGGTATAATTCCTTCAAGAAAGGCTTCGAAGAAAGACCCCGTAACTGCACTGAGATCTGAATAATAACAAAAGGCTCCGTCTGAATTAACAGACGGAGCCTAATTTTATTTAACAACTTCAATTTTATCTATTCCGTAATAAAGCATACAGTCTATTGCATTTCTGCTTATAATCTCACCACTTACAATAGGAGGTACAGCGGGTGGACAAGTTATAGCAGGTGAAGCGCATATCCTGCCCTCGGAATTTTTAACACAGACTGTCTCCTTTGATGAAAAAACTGCATCTCTTATGGTCAATCCTCTATCTACGGTTTCATAATCATAGACAAAGCTTTCAGCATCAGTATAACTACCGTAATTCACCGAAGAAAGAGCTTCAGAAAGCACTGTATAGTCGCTTTCTGTATTTTCGGGAGTAAACATAAACACCATATGCCCATTATCGTAAAATTCAGGTACGATAGCGTACTCACCCAAGGCGGAAAGCACTGTATCTACATAAACACCCGATGCACTGAGATTAAGCACAAGCTTCAGAGGCTCACTGTCTTCTATCACAGCACCGCAATCTGCAAGCTCATATTTCAGCTTACCAATTCGTTTCACTGTAGCTGCAAGTCTTTCCTTATAGCCTTCCGATAAATATTTATTACACATATCAAGCGACTGAAGTATAAGATAAGATGGACTGGTAGAGCCCATAAGAGCCATCATATTTTCAACATAGCTGACTGAATCCATTGCTTTTTCCGAAAGGTGAAGATATGCACCTCCCGTAAGCACCGGCAAGGTTTTATGCGCAGAATCACAGCACATATACGCGCCGTTATTTATCGGATGCAATGATTTTTCAAGGAATCCGAGATAAGCTCCGTGAGCGTTGTCAACAAGCAAAGGTACGGAATATCTTTCACAAACTTCAGAAAGAGCTCTTACATCTGAAGTCTGTCCGTGATAGTCCGGTGAAGTAATATACACTCCATCAACATCTTCACTAAGTTGCGAAAGCTTTCTGTCAAGTTCATCCGGAGTTATAACACAAGTACATAAGTGAGATGACACTGAAGGATACATCCATTCGACGTCGATATCGCACAAGGCGCAGCCGTAAATAAATGCCTTATGTACATTTCGGGCGGCGAGAATTTTCGCTTTCTTGTTTTTATCCCTTCTTTGAGAAGCTACAATTGCGAGCATAGCTTTGATGCAAAGAGACGAACCCTCACATGAATAAAAAGTACGGAAAGAGCCAAAAAGCGAAGAAGCATTTTCTTCGCTTTCTTTTATAATTCCTTCGGCACTGTATAAAACATCAGCACCGTCAATCTCGGTTATATCGTACTTTTCAAAGCCAAGAAAATCCTTACCTTTATGTCCGGGCATATGAAGACGCACTGCATTTTTTTCGTTGTAATCAAGCACAAAATCCCTTATGGGTGTGTTCATTCCTCTGCCTCCGCAACCTTCATCATAACAGCACATTCTATTCTCTTCTTAAAGAGCTCACAACCGTACTTGTATACGCCCATAACACTGCCGGTAGCGTGATATGAGTTAGCCGCACAACCGCCTGAGCAATAGAGCTTGGCCCAGCAATCCTTACACTCGCTTCTTGCATAAGCGTTGCAGTATCTGAATTCATCCTGAACCTCAGTATTTTTCACACCGTCCCAGATGTTACCGAGAAGGTACTTTTCATCACCTACAAACTGATGGCAGGGATAAAGGTCACCCCAGGGTGTTACCGCCATGTATTCAGTACCTGAACCGCATCCTGTAATACGCTTATAAATGCAGGGACCGTTGGCGAGGTCAAGCATATAGTGATAGAAGGTAAAGCCATCTCCCGCTTTCTTGCGGCGTACCATTTCCCTGGCAAGAATTTCGTACTGTTCGAAAAGTACGGGTAAATCTTCCTCAGTAAGAGCATATGGGTCATCGGGAGGACAAACTACAGGCTCCATACTGAGCTCCTTGAAGCCAAGGTCTGCCATGTGGAAGATATCCTTTGTGAAATCTGTATTATTATGAGTGAAGGTACCTCTCATATAGTAGTTTTTACCCTCACGCTTTTCAACAAGCTCCTTGAACTTAGGAAGAATCTTATCATAGCTTCCGTTTCCGTGATAATCAACGCGGAAATGGTCGTGTATTTCCTTTCTACCGTCAAGAGAAAGTACGACATTGCTCATCTCCTTGTTGAGATATTCAATTATATCGTCATCAAGAAGCACGCCATTTGTAGTAAGTGTGAATCTGAAGTTCTTATTATGCTCCTTCTCAACGCTTCTGGCATATCCAACAAGCTGCTTAACAACCTCAAAATTCATAAGAGGCTCGCCGCCGAAAAAGTCAACCTCAAGATTTCTTCTTGAGCCAGAGTTAGCAATAAGGAAATCAAATGCCTGCTTACCGGTTTCAAAGCTCATAAGAGCCCTGTCGCCCTGATATTTACCCTGACTTGCAAAGCAATAAGAGCAGTTGAGATTACATGTATGAGCAATATGAAGACACATTGCCTTTATAACCTTACTGTTATTTTTGTAATCAAAAGCAAGATTTTCATATTCATCCTTGGTAAAAAGCTTTCCCTGCTCCTTAAGTGCAGTAACATCGTCAATGCACTCGAGAATCTCTTCTCTTGTAATATCGGGACAGTCAGCGTACTTTTCAAGCATAGCTGTTACAATCTGCTCAGAATCACTATTTTCGTACATAGCGATAATATCGTATGCAACCTCATCAACAGCGTGAACAGAGCCACTGCAGGTATCAAGAACTATATTATATCCGTTTAATTTATACTGATGAACCATTTTAATCCTCACAAAGTAAAACGCTGCCATTAGGGCAGCGTTTAATTTAACTTAAATTATTTGTTGTTATTCTCACACTGCTGATTTGCAACACCGCATGATGTCTTGCAAGCTGACTGGCATGATGTCTGGCATTCGCCGCAACCGCCGTTAGCAACTGACTTTTTCATATCTCTTGTTTCGATTGTCTTGATTCTGCTCATTTTATAATCCTCCTAAATATTTAAGCTTGAAGCCATAAAATCTTGCAGTAATAATATCATATACTCATATAAAAGTCAATATATTTACCTGAAAAGAACTCACAAAATAACAGTTTTACTCACAGAGTTCTCTGTCGCAGGCTAAAATGTAATTTACAATTATTTTAAGTGCAGTAAAAAATGCGTTTATGTCAATCATTTCATCGCACTGATGTGCGCCACCGTGCCCGTCAGGCATCTTGAAAGACTTCTCTTTTTCTCCCTTTTTAAATGCATAAGTACCGACAGAAAAAGCATTTTTAAGTCTTCTCGCGTAAGTGCCGCCTGCCATAATTACCCTTTCAAGCCTCTCGCCTGTAATCTCCGCATAAATATCTTCGAAAATGCCGGGCATCTTACTGTCATCATCTATAGCAAATCCAGCTTTGTTTTCGACCTTATTAACAGTAAAGCCTACTTCTGAGAGTGTCTTTTCTGATTTCTCTTCAAGCACATCAGCAGAAAGAGTGCTGCCGTATCTTACGTCAAAGCTGAGACATGGTCTGCCGTTTTCGAGCTTTACAATACCGTTTACGCTTGTAAGACGACCAAACTTATCATCGGTATGCACACAGCCTATACCGCCACCGTAAAATGAGCCGAGGATGCTTTTTATTAAAGTAAAAATCTCTCTGTCATTATCGGATAATTCACCACAAGCACTGAGAAGTTCAGCGATGAGGAGAGCTGCGTTGACCGCCCCCTCAGGAATACTCGCATGCTTTGCAATACCCTTTGCGGAAAGAGTTATCATTTCACCGCCACTGCAAAGAGTAAACTCCTCGTGACCGTCAATAAGCTTTGATATTTCGCTTTCTAGAGCGGCACTGAATTTAAGCTGAACTGTCGCCCTGTCAAGTACAATATTAAATGCCTCACCGCCAAAGAATGCCTCAATACTGTCAAAAGCCCTCTTGCTTTCAGCCCAGAAGTGATATATCCCCTTTTCACCAACACTGCAAGGGAAATCTGCATCTGGAACGATAGAAATTTCGGGTATTGAGTGCTTTTCAAGATAAGCATCCATATCCTCCATTCCGCATTCCTCATCCGAGCCGATGAAGGTCTGAAGAGTATTATTGAGTTTGATTTCATTATCCTTGAAGAATTTATACACACAGTACGCGTGCATTATACCTGATTTGTTATCTTCAACACCTCTACCTATCAGTGCACCATCTTTTATAATGGGGTTAAAAGGCTCTGTATAGAGCCAATCTTCACCAACAGGAACAACATCACTGTGGCTGAAAAGTCCGATTTTACTGCCGTTTTCACCATAATATGATAACGCATATCCGCCCTTTCTATCAACCTCGGTACGGAAGCCTTCATCAGAGAAAAATTTTGCAGAAAGTTCCAAAGCCTTGGCGCAGTTTTCACCGTAGGGCGCATTATCTGATGGAGCTGATTTTATAGAAGGTACACGAGCGAGTTCCATCCATTTTTCAAGTATTTCATTTCTGTTTTTGTCAATCCAGCTATCGAGAAGCTTGTTGATTCTGTTATCTGTCATTCTGTATTTTCCTTTCAGGTTATTTTCCATTTTTTACGTATACTTATTCTCACAACCGCAAAGGATATGAGATGCGCTATCAGGGTTACTGTCCAGCTTACCGGATAAGTGTAATATATCATCTCGGGAGTATGGTACTGAGGCATTTTGAATACGGTTGCAAGCCAGACCAATCTCAAAGCACAGATTCCGAGTACTGACACAAGCATCGGTACCACCGAATATCCCATACCTCTGAGCGAGCCGACAACAACGTCCATCATACCGCATATTGCATAGGATGTTGCAATAATCACAAGTCTATTCATTCCCGCCTCTATGACATCAGGACTTTTCGTATATAATCCAAGAAGAGTTGTTCCGAAAACGTTATAAATAAAAGCAAAGAAAACGCCTACCGCCAACACATATCCTATTGCAGTTAAAAGAATCTTGTTCAAGCGCTCCTCTTTTCTTGCACCTACATTCTGACCCGTAAAGGAAAGCGATGCCTGGTGGAAGGAATTCATCGCAGTAAAAGCAAAGCCTTCTATATTTGCAGATGCGGAATTGCCCGCTATAACCGTTGTACCGAAAGAATTAACCGAAGACTGTATAAATGTATTCGCGAGAGAAAACAGCATTCCCTGAAACCCTGCAGGTAGGCCTATCTGTACCATTCTGATCAGCTTTGACTTGTCAACCGCAAGCTCCTTGAGTATAAGCTTTATACCGCTGTTTTCTTTCATAAGACATCTTACCGTAAGTACAGCTGAAACGACTTGAGATAACGTTGTCGCAAGGCCTACACCGAGTACATCAAGATGGAAAACAATTACAAATACAAGGTTAAGAAGTACATTTACAACACCTGCAATTGTAAGATATATAAGAGGTCGTCTTGTATCACCGATTGCCCTCAGAATACCCGCTCCGAAGTTATAGACCATTACTGCGGTCATACCGAGAAAATAAGCACGGAGATAAACAGTTGCAAGACCGGTCACCTCATCCGGAGTCTGCATAAGAGACAGTATAAACGGCGCAAATATAATACCTACAACAGTGAGGATTATACCGCTTATGATACTGATCGACATAGCCGTGTGTACTGTCTTTTTGAGGTCATCTTCCTCATTAGCTCCTATGTAATTTGCTACAAGCACATTAGCACCGACTGAAAGTCCGATAAAAAGATTAGTAAGCAGATTTATAACCGATGAGGTAGCCCCTACTGCCGCTAAAGACTTATCCCCTGCGAAATTTCCGACTACAATTATATCCGCCGCATTAAATAAAAGCTGAAGTATGCCCGAAAGCATAAGAGGCACTGCAAAAAGCAGCATTTTCTTACCAATGGAGCCGTTACACATATCTATATTATAGCTTTTACGTTTTTTCACACCCATTTATGAGCGCCTTCTTTCGTTTTACTGTCTTAATATTATCACAGACATAATTTTATGTAAAGCGGTTAGTATATTTTATTGACAAGATTTATTGAGGATAGTATAATTTTATAAATGTAATACGGAGGTAATATTATGAAAATAGGTTTTATAGGTCTCGGCATAATGGGCGAATCTATGTGCGAGAATATTGTAAAAAAACATGACGATACAGTTTACTGTAATGACCACAAGCAGAGTCAGATTGACAAACTAGAAGCCTTCGGTGCTGTTGGCTGTGCAACGAACACAGAGGTCGCAGAAAAGGCGGATATCATCATCACTATGATACCCACTTCAAGACACGTTAAAGAAGCTTACTCGGAGATGCTGCCCTATCTTACAGAAGGTAAAATCTGTATTGATATGAGTACTATTGAACCCGATGTCTCTGTTGAAGTGGCAAACACACTCAAGGCAAAGGGTATTCAGTTCGCAGACTGTCCCGTCGTGCGCTCGAAGGCTGATGCTATTGCGGGTACTCTCGGAGTACTTGCAGGCTGTGACAAGGAGCTTTTTGGTGTAATCGAGCCCATCCTTTCTTATATGGGAAGCAAGGTTATTTATATGGGCGAAAACGGAAAAGGACTTGCCGCAAAAATCTGTCACAACACACTTGTTGCTCAGATTCAGAATGGTGTCAATGAAACTCTCATTCTCGCACAGAAGCTCGGCATCTCAATCGACAACTTCGCCGATGCCGTTGCAGCGGGCGGTGCACAAAATTTTTATATGAATGCACAAAGAGAAAAACTCAAAAATGAGGATTGGTCTACCGCCTTTTCCATGGAAAACATGCATAAGGATATTTCAATCTGCGCCGCTATAGCAGAAAGAGAAGGCTTCTCTATGCCCGGCATGAAAGCAGCTAAAGCAGCCCTTGACGGCGGTATGGAAAAGGGCTGGGCAAAGGAAGATTTCAGAAAAACCTATAAGATTGTCCGCGGGGATGCTGAATAATCAATATGAAAAAGGTTATAGTTATCGGTTGTCCCGGCTCAGGTAAAACTACCTTTGCGGAAAAGCTCAGTAAAAGTACGGGACTCCCTCTTTACTATCTCGATGCTATCTGGCATAAGCCTGATAAGACTCACATTCCGAGAGAAAAATTTGATGAAAGGATCTTTGAGATTTTTAAAGAATCCGAATGGATAATAGACGGAAACTATAAGAGAACAATTGAAATGCGATTGAAAGAATGCGATACTGTTTTTCTGTTTGATTTACCGACGGAGGTGTGTCTGCAGGGAGTAACAGAGCGGATAGGTAA
>JAFZFT010000004.1 GCA_017555765.1 Clostridia bacterium
CATTATTTTAATTACATTAAGCCTTTGCGTAAGCTGAATAGAAAAACGCCAGTCCAATACAGGATTGAACTGGCTGCTTAATTATTTTTTTGTGTCTACAAAGTATTGACTATTTCACTTTACGATGTCCTTTTTCTTTTTGCCCTTTCAAGTAGAATCAAATATGCAACTTCATGGTTAACAGCCGCGTCGCGAGCTGTTAATCCGGTGTCACAGGTTTGAGTTCCTTACAACTTTCTTAAGATTTCCTCTCATCTCTACAATTCACCCGAAGTATATGCTATAATGTCCCCATCAATCAACTAAGGAGCATTTATATGAAAAAGAAAACAGTGATTCTTTCCGCTATTGCCTTGCTGATTATACTTGTTGTTAATTTCCCTGTTTACAGATTGATTGTACTTTCAGGATTTCTTCCTGATTATTATAGTGAGGAAGAAATCCGAAAAGCGATGTATATCGGAACTCCCCGGGATCGTGCAGCTGTTAAAGATATTATGAATTTAGCGAATGAAGCATTCAGTGACTGCGGTCATTCGGAAGATGAAAACGATAAAAAGTACGGAGAGCTCTCAAGGTTTGCATCTTCATCAGATATATATCCCGAAACAGTAAAAACAGAGTACTCGCTTAAGCTGTGGTCGGCACATTTAGATGAAAACAAAGGCTGGTTGTGGGTGTATTATTCTCAGGAGGGTATTAATGCAGAAGGTGAAATTGATTACGGAAGCTTTGGAATAGCATCTCTTTGGACGGTTGAAAAAGATACCAACGGTAATTGGGTAGTTACAGATATAAAGGAACATCCGTAACAAGCCTGAGTGCAGATTACTCCTTGTTTTGTAATTAACTTTTCAGAAACAACAAAAGGACATCTTCACGATGTCCTTTCTTTTTATCACTTATACTGATATACTCTCACATAATCAACTATGAATTCCGCTGTGTCGCCGGGCTTCATGCTCATTTTTCCCGTACCGTGACGGTCGGCGTTGGCTACACCGTTTTCACCCGCAACCTCACAGGAGAGGATAAGATATTCGGGATTCTGTGATACACCGCCGGTAGAAAGTCTGCCTGTTTCAATGCCGTTTATATAGAAGATGTACTCATTTTCATTCCACTCAAGGCCGTAGGTGTTGAACTCCTCGTAGGGATTATTCGCAAACCATTTGCCGATACTGTCACTCTGCTGACCCTCGCCGTAGCCGTCGTAGTGTATACCGCTTATGACGCAGTCGCCGAAGCCTGATGCAACATCCTTATAGTACATCGATTCGAAAATGTCCACCTCAGTACCGTCCTTGCCTGAGCCGTCAACATTTTCAACATTCTTGTTCATCATCCAGAAGGCAGACCACATACCTGTAGATTTTGGAAGAATAGCACGGCATTCGTAATATCCGTACTTGAATTCCTGAGTACCCTGACCTGTAATACAGCCCGTGTACCAGCCCTCACCGTAAAGGTCAGTTTCACCTCTTGATTCGAAGTAGTTTTTATATTTTTCAGGTACGGGAAGACCGTCTTCAAAGTAAGCGGTAGTGATGACAAGGTTACCGTCCTTGACCTGTACCATATCTTCGTGCCAGTAGCCGCCCTTTCTTTCGGTTTCCCACCAGTTGTATTGCCACTTGGTTTTGTCAAGTGTACTGCCGTCGAATTCATCTGACCAGACAAGCTCAAATCTTGAATCAAGTCGGAGCTCCTGACCCTGAGGTATTGCGGGCAGACTGAAAAGTCCGGGCAGAGCGGGGGAAATCATCATAAGTACCGAAACGAGTATACGTATCATTTTAGAAAGTACAGAAGTCATAATTTTTCTCCTTTGCTTTGATAAAATAAGTATATCAAATAAGCTGAGGCTATGTCAAATGTTTATTTCGGGGGATAATGCGTATCAATATACTTTATTTACAGTACTATGAATTAAAAATGCAAAAATTAATTTACAAATCCGTTTTTGTATGTTATTATTCTGTTATAAAGCACCGATGTGCAAATAAAGAAAGAAGGAAAAAATATGGACATTTCTACAGTAATCACTTATCTCAAAGAGCTTATGGCAACAGTTATGGTTCTTGTGACAATGATTATGCCCGGCGGCACAAAGGCAAGTGAAGACACCTATGAGGCTCTTCGTCCTGATGAGCTTGTTGCAAGCTTTGTTGTGCTTTCAGACATTCACGTTGAAACAAATCAGCCTGAATCCTACGGCTATCTCAGCGATGTGCTCAAGGGTGTAAAGGCGGGTAAGGACATTGACGCTGTTATTTATACCGGCGATAATGTTATGAACGGTCAGGCTCTCGAAAATGCACTCTTCTATTCAGCAGTAAGAACAATGAAGCCCTCAGAAAACAACTTCGTGCTTACAGGTAACCACGATTTAGGTAACAGTGACGGCGACTATGAAAAGCTTCTCGGCGACTTCATTCTCAACAACAAGCTTTATCTCGGTGAGGATGTAGGCGAAGGCTACTACTACAGAGTTGTTAACGGCTGCTACATCATCTGTCTTCTTTCAGAGGCTCCCACAACATGGGCTCTCGATATGAGCGACGAGCAGTTCACATGGCTTGAAGGCGTACTTCAGGAAGCAAACGAAGCAGATGCTCCCATTTTCGTATTCAATCACTTCCCCGTTAATTACACCGGTAATGCAAGTGCAAGACTCACTGCTCTTCTCAATGAATACGATGCAGACCTTTATGTACACGGTCACTATCACGACCATCCCATTTATGCGGGTAACTTCTATAACCGCAACGGTGTTGACTCCGTTAATATGACAAGACCCACCGAAATGACACTCTTCGAGCCCGGTGAAGGTATTGTTATCGAGGTTTATGAGGATGAGTTCGTTGTAAGAGTAAGAAACTTTATCACAGGCGAATGGAAAGAAGACCTCGTACGTGTTTACGAATTCTGATTAAGTATTTGATTTATCTCCCTTGGCTTAATGCTGAGGGAGATATTTTTCTTGTATTGCATTTTTCTTTTTTCTTTGTTATACTCAGTGATAGGAGAAAGCCTTGTAAAGTAAATATTGCACAGAGGTGGAAGTATGAATAAATGGAGCTTTTACACATCAAAGGAGATTAAGCCTCAGGGGTGGCTTCGACGTCAGCTTGAAATTCAGGCTGAGGGATTAAGCGGCAACCTTCATAAAATCTGGCCTGACGTACGTGACAGTGCGTGGATAGGCGGAAACTGTGAGGGTTGGGAAAGAGTACCCTATTGGCTTGACGGCTTTATTCCTCTTGCTTATCTTCTTGAGCGTGATGATATGATAGCTGATGCTAAAAGGTATATCGATGCTATTATTTCCGCTCAGAAGCCTAATGGCTGGATTTGTCCCTGCAGTGACGACAAAAGAAAAAAGTACGACACATGGGCAGTGCTTCTTATTTCAAAGGTGCTTACTGTTTATTACGAATGCTCGGGTGATGAGAGGATACCGTCTGTAATCCGCAGTATTCTCAGAAACTACTACGACCTTCTCTCGTCGGGAGAAATAAAGCTTTTCAGCTGGGGTAAATTCCGTTGGTTTGAGGGCTTTATTGCAATCAACTTCCTTTGGCAGAGAGAACAGGAGGAGTGGCTTCGTGAGCTTGCACTTATTCTGAAAAATCAGGGCGCGGATTACGAAAGCTTCACTGAGATCTGGAAAAAGGATTGGCATAAAATCCCTTGGTGGCAGAAGCCCCGTAAGAGATGGACCTTTGATACACATATAGTAAATATCGGAATGATGCTCAAGAGCGAGGCGGTTTCCTGCTCGATACTCGGCGAGAAGTACACTGATAAAGCAGAAAGGCTTCACCGCGTACTCGAGGAATATAATTCAACTCCCGTGGGACTTTTCACCGGTGACGAATGCGTTTCGGGCCTCAGTCCCATTCAGGGTACAGAGCTTTGCGCAGTTGTTGAGCAGATGTATTCTTATGAAATACTCTTTGCCGAAACGGGTGAGAACAAGTGGGCGGAAAGACTTGAAAAGCTCGCCTTCAATGCTCTCCCTGCGACAATAAGTGACGATATGTGGACTCATCAGTATGTACAGATGAGTAATCAGATGGCTTGTCAGAAGCTTCCCGGAAGAAAGCTTTTCAGAACAAACGGCCCTGCGGCACACACCTTCGGACTTGAGCCTGAATTCGGCTGCTGTACCGCTAACTTCAACCAGGGTTGGCCTAAGTTTGC
>JAFZFT010000042.1 GCA_017555765.1 Clostridia bacterium
CAATTTCTCTGAATTTGAGTGCGAGCTTTATTGCTATGAGAATTCAGGTAAGAGGCTTCTTGCTGAAGATGTTGCATCTTATATCGTGACAGGAAACACTTTGTGTTATTACGTAGCAGACGGAAAGCTTATGCGTCACGACAGTGAAGCCGTACTTGACAGCGGAAATGTAATGCACGTTTTCCTGCCTGAAATGCAGCTTTATTCCTATTGATATCTGGATAATAAAAAGAGGTCGGATTTTTCCGACCTCTTAATTTTATGCTGATTTTCAGACTCAGGCTCTTGCAACCATTTCGCCGTAAAGCTCTTTTTCTTCCTTGATGAACTTCTCAATTGCTTCAACGGAGGGCATAGCAGCTGAGCAGCTGTGTGCGGAGATAAGCATTGAAGCGGAAGCGGTACCGAATTCGAGGGCATCAATCATTTCCCAGCCTTCAAGGAGACAGCGGATGAATGCACTTGCATAGCCGTCGCCGCCGCCGAAGCCTTTCATAGCCTTAACGGGGAAGGGCTTGATTGAATAGCTCATACCGTCGTTTGTGTAAGCGGTTGAGCCGTCCTTACCGTGCTTGATGATAACAATCTTTGCACCGTAGGAATGCCAGAGCTTTGCACTTTCCTCGTCGGTCTTGCAAACACCTGTGATAGCTTCTGTGAGGTCATATTCCTCTCTTGAGCCGAGGATGATATCTGCGTTTCTTGCTACCATCTGATAGTATACGGAAATCTCGTCCTTGTTCTTCCATGTGTAGGGACGGTAGTCGATATCGAAGATAACAACAACATTGTTCTTCTTTGCGAGCATCATAGCCTTGAGAGCGGCATCTCTTGAGGGGCTCATTGAAAGAGCGGTACCTGAAATTACGATTGCCTTTGCTGATGCGATATATTCCTCGTCAACCTCTTCAGGCTCGAGCATAAGGTCTGCAATTGCATCACGGTACATAAGAATTGAGCTTTCTGTGGGGCTCTTGATTTCTGTGAAGGTAAGACCGATTTTCTCGCCGTTCTTTGCTCTGAAAATGTGTGAGGTATCAATGCCGTCCTTTTCAAAGTAGTTTACAACGAAGTCGCCGTGCTGGTCGTCGGATACCTTACCGATGAAGCCGACCTTCTTGCCGAGTCTTGCAAGACCTACTGCAATGTTTGCGGGTGAGCCGCCAACGTACTTGTTAAAGTTGCAGCTTTCTGCAAGGGGTCTGTTCATATCGGTGGGGTTGAAGTCGATTGCAACTCTGCCGATGGGGATTACATCAAGGGGTTTACTCTGATCAAATTCTACGTATTTCATAATGTTTCTTCCTTTCTTATATATAGCGATTTACTCTGCTTTTCCTACGGAGTAAAAGATTTCCATATGCTTCTTTGCGTTTTCATAGGCACCTGCTATTTCAGCCTGATGAAGGTCGTAATAGCCCTTTATGGTACCCTTTTCATAGCCTTCTCTTGCCTTGCCCTCTGCGGCTGCAAAGGTAGCGGTGGCTATGTTTATTTTCTTTATGCCGTTCTGATGACAGCGTATAAAGTCCTCAGGCTCAATACCCGTACCGCCGTGAAGCACGAGGGGTACGTCAACGCTTGAATGTACCTTATCGAGAATATCAAAACGAAGCTCGGGAGCATCCTTATAGAAGCCGTGAGCGTTACCGATTGCGATTGCAAGAGCATCGACGCCTGTTCTTTCAGAGAATATCTTTGCCTGGTCGGGACTTGTGCATCTCATAGCGATGTCAACACTTCCGTCCTCACTGCCGCCCACACAGCCGATTTCAGCCTCAACTGCGGCTCCGTAGCCCTTGGCAAGAGCTACAACCTCCTTGGTTTTTGCTATGTTTTCCTCAACACTCAGATGTGAGCCGTCAAACATAACTGATGTAAAGCCGAGACGCAGAGCCTGACCGATACATTCTATTGTAGTACCGTGGTCAAGGTGCACTGCAACGGGTACGGTAGCATTTTTAGCCGCCGCAAGCATAGCGGGTCCGATGATTGCGAGAGGGGAGTGGTTAAGACGTACCTCGGCAATCTGCAGTATAATCGGTGAGCGGGTTTCCTCAGCGGCCTTTACAACACCGAGAATCATTTCAAGGTTTGCAACACTGAAGGAGCCTACTGCATAGTTGCCCTTCTGAGCATCTGCGAGAAGGGTTTTCATATTTACAAGTGGCATATCAATACTCCTTTATTCTATTGATTTAAGGGATTCAACCATATCAATCTTTTTCAGCTTTCTGTGAAGCACTATGCTTACAAACATCGAGAAGATGAAGGCGAGTACTGCGGCATAAAGGAAGCTCTTTGCCGAAATACCTCTGCCGAACATCACGACGTCAACCTCTGCCATGGTGATAACCACCTTGTGAAGAAGTACGCCGAGAATAAGGCCCTCGAAGATACCGATAACCGTAAGGATGATGTTTTCTCTGAAAATGTAGGAGGAAACCTCAAGGTTATCGAAGCCGAGTACCTTTATAGTGGCGATTTCCTTCATTCGCTCGGTGATATTTATAATAGAAAGGTTATAAAGCACGATGAAGGCAAGAAGTGCGGCTGAGACAATGAGAATAAGTACGATAGCACTGATGGAATCCATAATATTCTCAAAGTTAGTCTGAATCTGGCTTGTGTAGGCAACCGCACTGATTTCGTACTCACTCATAAGGTCTTTAGCGAGGGTGTTTTTCTGCTCCTGAGTGATGTTTTCTATTGCGAGGTTTGCAGTGATGTAGTTGTATGCGGGAGCCGAGCCGAAAATACTCGTGTAAAGATTTTTCGAAAGGTAGATATAGTGGAAGGCATAGTTTTCAACTACCGATGCAACGGGAATCTTAACACTGTGGGACTCGTCTATGACGAGGTTGAGATATTCGCCCTCTTTGACACCGAGAGAGGTGGAAAGCTTTTCTGTGATTATCGCACCGTTGTCGGAAAGCTGATACTCCTGACCTGATTTGCGGTTTGAAAGCTTGATGTACCTTCCGAGCTCACCTGAGTACTCAGGTACAACGAGATAGCTTTCAAGAATATCCTTTCCGTCCTCGGAGGTGGAGTTGTAAACCTTCATATGGGTAAGAAGTGCTGTGTCTATATAGGGATTCGAAGAAACGATATTGTATGCATCGCAGTCCGCTACGATTGTATCAAAGGAGCCGTTGAGCACTATCTGCATATCGTAGTCCCATACGCAGTCCTCCTTGATGAACTGATTCTGCATTGTTCTGTCGATGGAGTCATTGAGACCGAAGCCCGCAAGCAGAAGTGCGGTACAGCCTGCAACTGCCATAGTAGCCATAACGAAGCGCTTCATATTTCTGAAAACGTTTCTGAAGGTAACCTTCCAGGTAAATCCGAGCTTTGACCATATAGCGGGGAATTTCTCAAGGAAGACCTTCTTGCCGCCCTTGGGTGCCTTTGAGCGCATAAGGCTCGAGGGGAGTACGGTAAGACTCTTGCGGCAGGTGGTATAGGTGGCAAGCACTGTTGAGCCGATAGCCACGGCTATACCGGGAAGGGCGTAGCCGATACGGTAGGAGATGATAACGTCGGGCATATCGAAGAGGATGCGGTATGCAGTGGTAACTGCGAAGGGGAAGAAGACGAAGCCGACGAAGGAGCCTGCAACTGAGCCTATTGCCGAAGCCATAAGAGCGTAGACGAGGTACTTGGTCATTATCTCCTTATCTGTCATGCCGAGAGCCTTGAAGGTACCGAGAATAGTACGGTCTTCTTCGACCATTCTCGTCATTGTGTTAAGGCATACGAGAGCAGAAACAAGGAAGAAGAACCAGGGGAAGATAAGTGAAAGTGCGGCGGTTCTCTTTGCGGTTGTTTCGTAGTCCTCAAAGCCTAAAAGAGCATCGTCACGGTTGTTGACGTACCATTTTGCGTTGTCGAGGCCGAGAAGGAACTGCTGAGCCTGGTCAAGCTGACTTCTTGCAAGCTCAAGCTTGTCGTAGGCTTCATTTTTAGCCGCTTCGAAATCCGCTTCAACGGTATCTGCTCTTTCCTTTGCGGCGGCAACGTTTGTTTCGTAAAGTGAAATCTGATTCTGAAGGCTTGAAAGCTGAGTGAGCACCTCAAGCTCGCCGAACTGTATGTCATAGCCGGCGTTTGTAAGCTCTTTTTCAGCGGCGGCAAGCTGAGCCTCCGCAGTTGCAAGGGTGGACTTTATTTTATTGAGCTCCTCAACGAGCTTTTCAGCCTCCTTGAGCTCTGCCTCCTTTTCTGCAAGGACTGCCTTTGACTGCATAAGGTCTTCCTTTGTGGAAGCAAGCTTTACCTCGAGGGTCTGTATCTGAGGCTCCATATATGCCGCCATTTCCTCAGCTGTACCTACGGCGGTAAGACCGTTGATGGTGCCTATAATCTGATCAATTTCAGGACCTACAAGACCTGACTGTGTGAGACGGTCAATCATACCCTGAGTGCCGCCGTCCTGAGTATTGTTGAACTGATCGAGAGCCGAGCGGGTTGTTACAAGAAGGTTTTCAATCTGGTCAACGGTGGAAAGAAGGGAGTTAACCTGAAGAGATGCAACCTTCCATTCAGACTGTGCGTTGGCGAGCTCTGTTTCCGCATTTGCATATTTTTCAACCTTGGCCTTAGCCTCGTTGTACTGCTGCATTTTTTCTTCCCATGCGGAGTACTGCGTGGAGTGCTCGAGCTTACTTTCCTCAAGTATCTGCTCTGCCTCTGCGGCTTTGGTGTTGTATTCCTCTTTATACTGAGCGAGCTTTTCATCGCCGTTTTCGGCCATATCAAGAATGAGAGCAACCTGCTCCTCACCTGCGGCAATGCCCTGCTCAACCTTGGTTTTTGTGTCAGCGTACTCTGCTTCCGCTTCTTCGACCTTTACGGTGTATTCCGTACGGAGAGTATCAACTCTCGGAGCGAGAAGCTCTGCTGAAATTGAGGATATGTAGTCAGTGTATTGCTTTACGTATGCATCGTATTCCTTTGAGTAAGGCTCGTATTTTTCCGAACCCTCAAGACGGATGCTCACTGAGGTGTAGTAGTCGGAAAGGAAATTCTCCGAGGGTACATAACAGAAGGTGCCGAGCTTACCCGTGCCGACATTTGTGTTACCTCTTTCATAGGAGATGTAAAGGGGCGTGCGGATAATACCCACGATGGTGTATTCGGTATTCTGAAGTGATTTTGTTACATCTGATTTGTTGCTTGAAACTGAAATAACTGAGCCTATCTGAAACTCTTCGGGTGTTGAAAGGGTACTTTTATCCACAACGCACTGGTTGGGAGAGGTGGGCCACTTTCCTTCGATGAGCTCGGGTCTGTTCATATAGGTGGGCTCATCGTATCCGTTTTCGCAGTTGAGTATGGCGGTTGTGTCAAGGGAGAGTACTCTTATAGTCATCTCTGAGCCGTCAACGTCACTGATGGTGTTTCCGTCTGCTTTTACGGTACCGTCAAAGTATTTTTCGCCTTTTATGGCCTTGACACCTGTGATGGAGCCTAATACTCTTACGTCCTCGTCGGTGAGGCCGGCGGTGGAGATAATCTGTATATCCATCGTGTTGGAGGTATTCATATACTCCTTCATTGTGTCGAGCATATCCGGTGCGGTGGCATTCATACCCGCAAAGAAGCTTATACCCAGTGCAACGATTGCGATTATGGAAATAAACCTCGGCATGGTACGCTTGACGGTCCTTACCGCATCGGTTACAAGAACTTTGTTTGTTTTCATAACTGTCCTCTTATTTTATCTTATCGTATCTTTATTACCACTCGAGCTGTTCAACGGGAGTGGGATAGTCATTGACTGCAATCTGTACTACCTTGCCTGAACGCATGGTGATGATTCTGTCAGCCATAGCCGCAAGAGCGCCGTTGTGGGTGATGACAACAACGGTAGTACCGGTTTCGCGGCAGGTTTTATGAAGCAGAGAAAGAATCTGCTTACTTGTCTTGTAGTCGAGAGCACCCGTCGGCTCGTCACAGAGAAGAATCTTGGGGTTCTTAGCAAGAGCTCTTGCGATTGAAACTCTCTGCTGCTCACCGCCCGAAAGCTGAGAGGGGAAGTTGTCCATTCTGCTTTCGAGACCTACCTTTTTGAGAATGGTCTCGGGCTTGATGGGCTTTTTGCACATCTGAGTGGCAAGCTCAACATTTTCGAGTGCAGTAAGATTGGGTACGAGATTATAAAACTGGAAGATAAAGCCCACATCGTATCTGCGGTAGTCGATGAGCTGGTCATCGGAAAGGTCGCTGATGGTTTTGCCGCCGACACGTACCTTGCCCTCGTCACAGCTGTCCATACCGCCGAGAATATTCAGTACTGTGGATTTACCTGCACCGCTTGTGCCGACAATAAGGCAGAATTCGCCTTTTTCAACGGACAAGCTTACTCCGTCAACTGCGGGGATGGATATTTCCCCGGTCTGATATCTTCTGTAAACCGAATCCAATTCAATAAAGCTCATTGTACGTCACCTGTTTGGTAC